>JBCBYZ010000011.1:0-40114 GCA_039815595.1 Pseudomonadota bacterium
AAATTTCTTTATACTCATAGCTGTGCGCTTTAACGCCTGACATCGAGGCATGTTTTATCCGGTGGCTGATCACCACCGGTTATTGTTTTCAAAAACTGAGAAACGGAAAAGGAAGCGCTTACGCAGCGCTTTTCCCTGTGGCTTATTTCGGTGCCAGCACCATCATCATTTGACGGCCTTCCAGTTTGGGCTCGGCCTCCACCTTGGCAATTTCTTCGGTGTCTTCTTTTACCTTCTTGAGAAGGTCCATGCCCAAATTCATGTGTGCCATTTCACGGCCGCGGAAACGCAATGTGACTTTGACTTTGTCGCCCTCTTCAAAAAAGCGGCGGACAGAGCGCATCTTCACATCGTAATCGTGGGTGTCGATGTTGGGTCGCATTTTGATTTCTTTGACCTCAATGGTCTTCTGCTTCTTACGCGCTTCGGCAGCCTTTTTCTGGGCCATGTATTTGTATTTGCCGAAATCAAGAATTTTGCAGATGGGGGGACGGTTGGTCGGGGAGATTTCCACCAAATCCAAACCCGCTTCCCGGGCCATTTCCAGTGCGGTTTCCAGTGAAACGGCACCGTGGTTTTCCCCTTCGGCATCGATCAGTTGCACGTCTGGGGCTGTAATTTCATTGTTTGCGCGCGGGCCCGACTTTTGCGGTGCAGCGGCTCTGTGTGGACGACGAATAGCGATTGTCTCCTGTGTTGAAGGGTGGCACGCGGCCACATCGGGGTGAGTTGGCGGTACATAAGGCCCCACCTTGCAAAACGCTAGCACAATATTGCAGCCAAAAACAGCATAGTGCAGATCAGTGTTTGAGAGTGAAAGACTGCACGATAGTCCGGCATGCCAAGCCAATGGGGCAGGGCCATATAAGGTCGGCGCGTTCAACGTGGCTTTGCTTCGATCAAGCCTTGATAGACATCCAATGTCTTGTCGATCATTTGCTGCAAAGAAAACTCTCGCATCACATAACTGCGCCCATTTTGCCCAACGCTCGCGAGCGCATCGGGCTTTAATGCCAGCGCTTCCAGCAGAGCTCTTGCGAGTGCTGCACTGTCACTGGGTGGAACCTTCCACCCCGTCCGTTTGGCTTCTGTGACATCCGGTGTGGCCAGAACGGTTTCCACGACAGCACCAATTTTGGTCACGATGACGGGGGTCTCAAGGGCGCTGGCTTCCACGGCGGCCCGCCCAAAAGCTTCCGCCTCCACCGAGGCAACAACGGCAAGATCGGCGAGTTTCATGGCCGCGGCCGGATCGTCGCAATGTCCCACCAGCTTGACCGAACTTTGCAATCCCAGCCGCTCAATCTGTGTCAGCAATTGCGCGCGATAGGCCGTCCGCCCCTGTTCGTCACCTGCCAGAATAAACTGGCAGTTGGCTCCCCGCGCGATCACCTGTGCCGCCGCGTCGATTAAAACCGATTGCCCTTTCCATTGGGTCAAACGGGCAAGATTTAAGATGACGGGGCGGCTGCCATCGATGCCCCATGCGGTGCGCAAGGCGGCAATACGCTGTTTGCCAATGGCGTTTGGATCAAAGTCTGAAAAATCTGTGCCCCGCGCGATGGGAACAACTTTTTGAGCCGCAAACGGGTTGCGTTTAGCGACCAGCCGCCCGGTCCAGTGGGAGTTTGCGATCACAACGTCAGACCTTGCCATGCTGGAGTTGTAGAACGCCTTGAACCAACTGCGCTGATTGTATGCGCCATGATACGTTGTGACGAACGGTGTGTTTGTTCGTCGCGCCGCCCAGAGGCAGGACCATGCCGGTGCTCTCGACCGCGCGTGCACCACATCGATGGAGTGTTGCCGGAGCAGCCGCCCAATGGCCAGGCTGTTACGCCAAAGGCTGATGGGATCGCGCTTTTGGAGTGGTAATGTGATGTGCTCGCTGCCTTCGGCAATCAATTGATCCACCATTCGTCCGCCCGCACTTGTCACGATGGACCGGTGTCCCGCTTCCACAAGCGCCCGCCCGATATCCAGCGCTGTCTTTTCAGCGCCGCCTGTCTCCATTTCCGGCACCGCCTGCAACACGGTATAATGCGTTTCACGCTTTGAAAGGTTGGCTGTTTCAACAGCAAGAGAAGCTTGGGCGGGTTGAGTGATCGTGATAGTTCCTTGCGTTCAAACGGTCCTTTGCCAGAGGACCTTGTAATCGACTTCAAAGCGCACCCCACTCAACACGACTGCGGAATGGGCCTGCGCTCTTTCAGGGGCCTGATCTAATGGAACGCGCACACACAATCCAGCACCTCTGGAAGGGTGAGACAACAGACTTGGCTGTCCGTTCGTTGTCCGCTGCGCCACATGAAAATACGGGTAGCGATACGAACACGCTGCGCCCTGGCTTCGTTTGGTTGGGCGGTTTCCGTTCCGATATGACCGGTACGAAAGCGCAGGCCATGGTGGAGCATTGTCAGGCGCAGGGGCTTGCGGCCATGCGGTTTGACTATTCCGGACATGGCCAATCGGGCGGGGCCTTCGTCGATGGCACGATCTCGCGTTGGGTGGCGGAAAGTCTTCATGTTTTGGAAACGGCGACCACCGGTCCGCAAGTGTTGATCGGTTCCTCCATGGGCGGGTGGATCGCTTTGCGCGTGGCGTTGGAACTGCAAAAGGTCGCCAAATCCGATCTGCTGGCAGGACTTTTGTTGATCGCTCCTGCCCCCGATTTCACCCAAATTCTGATGGAGCCAGAGTTCACCGCAAAACAGAAACAGGTTCTGGAAGCTGAGGGTTTTATCGAAGAACCGAGCGAATATTCGGACGAACCCACAATCATCACACGATCCTTGATCGAAGATGGACGGGACAACGCGGTTCTGGACGAAGACTTGGCTTTTGGCGTTCCCATTCACATTCTGCAGGGCATGGCTGATCCTGATGTGCCGCACACACACGCGCTCAGGCTCGTGGACGCTTTGGTTCACGATGACGTGACGCTCACGCTGATCAAGCAAGGCGATCACCGGCTGTCACGGGACGAAGACATCGCAACGCTCAAGCGGACAATGGATCGCTTTGTCTTTTAAGTCTTTTTACTTGCAGGATCCGCTGCGGTCTAAGTTTGCCGAGCGATCCACGTCTTGAAAAATAAGAGTGTTTCGGTCGATGCAGCGTTCCTTTGACATGCTTCCTGCACAGCTTTGGTAGTCTGCGCACCGCTTGACTTTACACTGCCCGTGTCAGCACCATTGGTACAGGGAGCGTCGGTGTAGACCCTATCCGCCCCCTTATGGCGGATGCTGGGTAGATCGATCCCAATCATTGAGCGGCGTAGCAATCAGCGCCAGCATGGGACATATGGCAAGTTCGGTCAGATATTCAGCAGGTGAAAAACGGCAGGTCCGCGCCGCCTTGCAGGAAATTGTGCGATCGGAGCACTTCAGCACATCGTCTCAACTGACTGACTTTCTCACCTTCATTGTTGAAAAAACACTGTCCGGTGAAGCGGAAGACATCAAGGCCTACACAATTGCGGTAGACGCTTTGGGCCGGTCCGAGGATTTTGATCCGCAAACGAATGCGGCGGTTCGTGTCGCCGCCGGTCGGTTGCGGCAGGCCCTCTCTTTGTTCAATGCCGGTTTGGATCGGGTTGAAGATTCAGTACAAATTGCGCTGGAACCGGGTTCGTACATCCCAGTTTTCTCCTTCAAGGCGGCAAACCCCGGCCCATCGGTTGCCACTGATCAAGAGCAAACCACGGACTCTGAAAACACTGATACGAGCGGTTTGCGAACCCGGACCGAGAGTTCTCAAACCCACCTTGAAACCGCCATCATCGAGCAGGACTTCAAGCAAAACCTGACTGTAGCGCGCGTTGCGGCAGGTGCTTCCGTTGGTCTGGTGCTCTTGGCGCTGCTGTTTGTGTTGCAAAATCAGCGCGCCAGCCTACCGGCCTTCTTGGGCGGGACCGAAAAGGTCAAAGAAACGGCTGAAAGCCCAAACACAGCCGATATCCGGCCCACCGTCCGTGCAGATATCATATTACCGGAAGCGGAGTATCCGGATTGGTACGTTCCCTCCGAGACCGCAGAAGCGGTGCGGGTTACTGTGTCCCGTTTTGATGATCTGCAATTTCTTGGCAGCAAGCTCGTCAAATCCCAACCCGTTACCTCATCCAGTCCCGTGGATTACCAGATCGTCATTACGGCTTATCCGCGAGGCTCACTTGTCCGGTTTTATGGCAACTTGATCAGGACGTCCGATAACAAGATTATTTGGTCCACCCAACGTCTTTTTGGCGCTCCCAATTCTGCGGAAGACCGCAGCGTGCCGCAGATCGTGGGATCAATTTTTGCCAGCATCGGCTCGCCCTACGGCGTCATCCATGCCGATGTCGCGCAGCGCGATTCGGAGTCCTGTCTCACCAAGGTTTATGCCTATTTTTATACCCAAAGCGACAAGAAGCATCAGGAAGCGCGGTCCTGTGCCCAAGACTTGATCGCGAGCGGCAGCCAACTCCCGGTTATCCACGCTACGCTCACTTTTCTGCTGCTGGACGAGTACCGTGAAGGGCGCAACCCGCAGTCGCAAGATCCCTTGGCGGACGCCATGGCTACGGCCCAAAAGGCGGTCGAACTTGCCCCACAAAGTGCCCGGGCACATCAGGCCCGTTTCGCGGTCTTCAAGGTCCGCCGTCTCAGGGATCAGGCCCGCAAAGCTGGCCTGCGTGCTGTGGAGCTCAACCCGTTTGATACCGATATCCTGGCCGACTACGGTGCGTGGTTGATTTCGGTGGGGGAGTTGGAAGCTGGACGCGCATTGCTCAACCGGGCCGATGCGCTTTTGGGTGTGCGCCCGGCTTGGATGGAGTTTTACTTTTTCTTGGGGGCGCAATTGGCGGGTCAGGTGGACGAAGCGGCCCGCATTGCCAGAACCATGGACATTGAGCGCTCACCTCTTCTGGCACTGGCCGCCGCCATGGGAGCGTCTTTACGCGGGGATTTGCCCCGCAAAGACTTGGCGCTGGCCTCTTTGAACCGTCAGGCTCCGGTATTTTTGATCAACCCGGAAGATCAGTTTCGCAGACGCGGATACAGCGAAGACGTCATCAAAACCCTTGTGGATACGATGCGCGTGTCAAATCTGCTTAAGCGCCCTCCGGGCTAGAAGGCTTTTATCTGAGCGGGTTAGGCTCGGCTACTTTTGTGTGGCCCTTTGGGGACTGGCGGGATAGACGCCCAGCACCCGACGTTCTGCGCTGAAGAAGCCCATTTCTTCCATCGCCAATGCAACATTGGCTTCGTCAGGATGCCCTTCAATGTCGGCGTAGAACAGCGTTGCTGTGAACGTGCCTCCGATCTGATAGCTTTCGAGCTTCGTCATGTTCACGCCGTTGGTGGCAAAACCACCCATAACTTTGTAGAGAGCAGCCGGTACGTTCCGGACTCGGAATATAAAGGTCGTGATGGCCGGGCCGTCATCAGGAGAGGGAACTTCCGGTTGGCGCGATAAAATCACGAAACGGGTGACATTGTTCTCACCGTCCTGAACGCTCTCCTGCAGGATGTTGAGGTCATAGAGTTGCGCCGCGAGCCTTGGGGATAGCGCGGCGGCTTTTGTGTTGCCCGTGTCGCGGATCATTTTGGCCGCGCCCGCTGTGTCACCGGCCACCACCCCTTTCCAATTGTTGTCGCGAATAATATCGCGGCACTGGCCCAAGGCGTGAATGTGGGAATAAACGGTTTCGATCTCGCTGCGGGAAACGCCGGGCAAGGCCATCAGATGAAAATCGATGGGCAGAAAATACTCTGCAATTATGTGCAGGCCGGAATTGGGGAGCAATTGGTGAATGTCCGCCACCCGCCCGGCCAGCGTGTTTTCGATAGGAATCATAGCCAGATCAGCTGAACCGGATTTGAGCGCTTCAAAAGCGTCTTCAAAGGTTGGGCAAGGTACCGGCTCCATGTTGGGAAAAACGTTGCGGCAAGCCGTGTCGGAGTTTGCTCCCGGTTCTCCCTGAAACGCGATCCGGCCGGACCGACCATCTTGTTTGATGGGGTGAGAGGCTGAGTTTGCGGCTTCCTCGGTGGCCATGGCCAAAGCGTCCTTGTGTTTATCAATCTGCGCCGTAATGCGGCGTAAAAGTCTTGTGAAAAGTCTTCGCGGCAATACTAGCTGAGAAGTGACCGGGCTTTTTCCAGATCGGCCTGTGTATCCACACCCAAAGGCACTGTGTCCACCAGAGCGGCATCAATGCGCATTCCGGCTTCCAATGCGCGCAGCTGCTCCAGTTTTTCGCGTTGTTCCAGCGGTGAGGGAGGAAGCGAAACGAACCGCTCCAATGCGGACCGTCGCCAAGCGTAGAGCCCGATATGGTGGTAAAGCGGGCCGTCACCGTGGGGTGCGGTGGCCCGAGTAAAGTAAAGAGCGCGCATCAAATTTTCACCGCTGGTCGTTCCTACCAGTTTGACCACGTTTGGATTGGTGCGCTCGTCTTGGTCCGTAATTTCAGTGGCCAGCGTTGCCAGATCGACCGAAGGTTCGGCAAGCGGCAAAAGGCTTGCGCGAATGGAAGACCGGTCCAGCGTTGGCAGGTCGCCCTGCACGTTGACAATGGTCTGGTAGGTCTGTTCAGGGTCCAGCGTCTGCAACGCTTCCCAGATGCGGTCGGATCCCGATGGATGATCTTCGCGGGTCATAACCGCCCGGCCACCATGCTCTTCAATCGCCCGCGCAACGGCGACGGTGTCAGTGGCAATCACAACATCACCAACATCGGCTTCAATCGCCCGCCTCATCACGTGGACGATCATGGGAACCCCCGCAATGTCTGCCAGGGGTTTGCCCGGCAGACGCGTGGAGGCCATGCGGGCGGGAACAAGAACCAGGGTATCGGGTTTGGAAGCTGTCATGGGACGTCAATCAAAAGGTCGAGTCGGAGAAATGGTCCGTTATGGCGCGTGCGGTTGTCAGCACCAAAAGGATGCCGAATAACCTCACCTTGGCCGTGGACCAACGCAGTGGCATGGCAGCCCACGATAGGGGTCAAAAGTCTCAATCAAGCCGCCGTTATAGGTGTTGCATGGCTCATGCAAAAGAAATAGTTTCGCGCGAAATTAGGAAGAATGGGTGCGCGGTGTGTGGAGCCTGCCCGCGCATGGGGTTTTCCAACAGGTCTGATGCCCACGTCGTGGTCAGTGTGTAGTCAGCATGTCGGATAAAGCCATGTGCACCATTTTCAATGTGTACCGAACAATGGAGCGCGGCACGTGAACTCTGCGAACATGAACTTTGTCTTTATGGCCCTTCTGGGCATGGCGTTTTACGTGATGGGCATCACGTTCCTTTCGGACGCTCTGTATCACAGCGACAATCCAGAGAACCCAGGCTACGAAATTGAGGTCGCTGAGGCCGATACGCCGACGACCGCCGGTGAACCGGCTCCACCACCTTATGATCCCATCGCCCCGGTGTTGGCGTCAGCGTCAGTCGACAAAGGCGCAGATGTTTCCAAAAAGAAGTGCTCCGCATGCCACAACTTCGTTGAAGGCGGGAAAAACAAAGTCGGTCCCGGCCTCTACGGTGTGTTGAACCGCGCCATCGCCGGTGTTGAGGGTTTCGGGTATTCCTCTGCCCTCACCACTTACGGCGAAGGCAAGGTTTGGACTTATGAAGAGCTAAACGGCTTCCTGTTTCGCCCACGCGCCCATGTAAAGGGTACGTCCATGGGCTTTGCTGGTATCAAAAAAACCGCGGAACGCGCAGACATTATCACCTATCTGCGGTCTCTGTCGGCTGATCCTGCACCCTTGCCGGGTTCATAAGGCCTAAAGAACGGGGTCGGTGAAAGTGAGTTTTGAAAAGCCGGGTTAGTGCCCGGCTTTTTTGTGTCCGGCATTGAGTGATTGTGCCGATTATCCCGCCTGCGGCGATCAGCGTTTCATGCTGACAGGATCGTGCCTTGACGCGATCTTAATCTGACCCGACCTTATTGGCAGTGATTTTGTGACTGAACGCCAATTCGGAGGCTTATGTGAAGCGCTTTTCCCGTGCCACGCTTGTTGCCCTTTCCCTTCTTGTCCCCTTCACCGCAGCCATGCAGCGTTCCGCCTTGGCAGACTACGATGTTTGGAAATCAACAACGTCTCTGGCGGACCCGTCCAAATACAAAGACGGTTTTGAACACTACGCCCACGTAAATCCGGATGCTCCCAAGGGCGGAACTCTGAATCAAGCGGTCAACGGCACGTTTGACAGTTTCAACCCATTCATCGTTAAGGGAAACGCAGCCGCAGGCCTGACGTTCTTTGGTGGGTTTTTGTGGGACACATTGATGTCTCAAGGCGTAGATGAAGGGGCCGTGTCCCACGCCTTGATCGCCGAGGCGGTAAAATGGCCACAGGATTATTCCAGCGCAACTTTCCGTCTTAACCCAAAAGCCCGTTGGCATGACGGTAAGCCCATCACGGCTGAAGACGTTAAATGGTCCATGGAGACGCTTCGAAAGCACTCCCCGCAGCACGTGCGGTACTTTAAAAATGTCAAAGATGTGCGCGTAGACGGTGAGCGTCTTGTCACGTTTCTATTTGATCAGACCAACAATCGGGAATTGCCGCAGATCATGGGAGACCTCCCGGTCTTGCCGAAGCATTGGTGGGAAGGCACGGACGCCGAAGGTAACAAGCGCGATTTCACCACGGCGACTTTGGAGCCGCCGCTGGGGAGTGGGCCCTACAAGATCAAAAGCTTCTCAGCGGGATCAAGCATCGAATGGGAGCGCGTGAAAGACTACTGGGCTGCCGAGCTGCCGCCGCGCAAAGGTCGGTTCAATTTTGATGTCCGAAAATACACCTATTTTCTGGATGATAACGCCATATGGCTCGCCTTCCAAAAAGGCGGCTTTGAAGACATACGCGAGGAAAATCGCGCCGCCCGCTGGCAACAGGAATACAATTTCCCTGCCATCACTGAAGGCAAAGTGAAAAAAGTGACGTTCGACGAGACATCGAACTATCCCATGGTCGGCTGGGTGCCCAACTTGCGCCGGGACATGTTTAAGGACCGTCGTGTCCGCAAGGCGCTCAATCTGGCGTTTAATTTCCGTCAGATGAATGAAGATCTGTTCTTCAACCAATACACCCGCCTTGCGACCTATTTTGGCGGCTCGGTGATGAGCGCGACAGGATTGCCGGAAGGGCGTGAGAGGGAAATTCTCGAAGAGTTTCGCGGCAAAATTCCTGATGAACTGTTCACGCAACCTTACGAGAACCCGGTCTATGAGACACGCCGGGACACCCGCAAGTTCCTTGGGGAAGCGTTCAAGCTGCTCCAGGAGGCAGATTGGAAGTCCGAAGGCGGTAAGCTGGTCAATGACAAGGGCGAGCAATTCAAGTTCACCATTCTCGGCTCCAGCCCGGCCAGTGAGCGCGTCAATGCGCCGTTCATTTCGGCCCTGACACGCTTGGGCATGGCGGTTGATTTCCGCGTGGTGGATCAGAGCCAATACATCCAGCGCATTCGAAATTTTGAGTTTGACATGGTTGTGGCAGGCGCATTCCAGTCCACCTCACCGGGCAACGAGCAGCGCGACTATTGGACGTCCACCTCGGCGGATGAAACCGGATCGCGCAATTGGGGCGGCATTAAAAACCCCGTCATCGACACATTGGTGGACCGCATCATTTTGGCCAAGAATCGCGAAGAGCTGATCGCCCATGTGCGTGCGCTGGACCGGATTTTGTTGTTTGAGCACTATTCGATCCAGCAATGGTATCTTGCTCAGGACCGCGTGGCCTATTGGGACAAATTTGGCATTCCAGAACCGCAACCAACCTACATCGGCTACGATCTGGAAAGCTGGTGGATTGATCCTGCCAAAGCCGCAGCCTTGGGGCAGAACTGATGACGTTTCTTGACCGCCGCCAGTTCGGCAAACTCTCCCTCAGCGCCTTTGTGTTGGGGGCCAGTAGCCTGCGCCCGGGCCTGTCTTTGGCGTCCAATCCCACCGAAACGCCAGTGCACGGTCTTTCTGCATTTGGAGAATTGGGAAAACCGGCGGATTTTGCGCAATTGGACTACGCCAATGTGGATGCGCCCAAGGGTGGCAAGTTCATTTTCACCGCGCCCAACTGGCTGTTCAATCAGAACCCGCAAACCTTTGATACGCTCAACACGCTGGTCCTCAAAGGCAATGCGCCGCCCCGTTTGGAATTGATTTTCGACACTTTGATGGCCCGCGCTTGGGACGAGCCTTCCGCGATTTATGGTTTGGTGGCCAAGGACGTGACGATTTCTGCCGACCGCAACACGTACCGTTTCAGCCTGCGCCCCGAAGCGCGGTTTCATGACGGGTCACCTCTCACCGCAGACGATGTGGCTGCCTCTTACACACTGCTTAAAGAAAAGGGCCATCCGGACATTGTGGTCCAGCTGCGGCATCTTTCTGAGGCCGTTGCTCTTTCGCCCACCCAGGTGGAGCTGCGCTTTAACGGGCAGCAGTCTGATCGTGCGATCCTCACCGCTGCCCTTCTGCCTATTGTTTCCAAGGCGTATTACGAAGCCAACGATCTTGCGGATTCGACCTTGGAAGCGCCTTTGGGTTCGGGTCCCTACAAGGTTGGGAACCTGCGGGCAGGAGCGTTTATCGAATACAATCGCGACCCGAATTGGTGGGCACGTGATCTTCCGGTGAGCCGGGGGCAGGCCAATTTCGATACGATTCGTCTGGAGTTTTACCAGGACGGACAGGCAGCGTTTGAAGCCTTTAAGAAGGGCGATATCCTGTTTCGCCAGGAGTTTCGCGCCTCCCGCTGGGCGACGGAGTATAATTTCCCGGCCTTCAATGATGGTCGCGTGAAGCGCCAATTGTTCCCGTCTGAAAAACGCCCATCAACCCAAGCGCTGATCTGCAATCTGCGTCGGCCGAAACTGGCTGACCCGCGCACGCGATCCGCGATCAACCATTGTTTCGACTACGAGTGGACCAACCGCACCCTGTTTTTTGATGCATACGCCCGCAATCAATCTTATTTTCAAGGCTCAGATTTTATGGCTGAAGGCACACCATCGGAAGCAGAGCTCGCCTTGCTTGATCCGCTGCGCGATCAGCTTGACCCGGCGGTTTTTGGCGAAGCGATCGTCCCTCCCGTCTCCAATGGGTCCGGCAGCGACCGCTCTTTGCTGCGTGTGGCCAACAACCTGCTGCGGGAAGCCGGTTGGAAACGCGATGGCCAGCAATTGGTCGACGACAAGGAGGAGCCCTTCGTCATCGAATTCCTGTTGCGCTCTCCCGCGTTCGAACGTGTGCTGAACCCCTGGGTGGAGAACCTGCGCAAAGTGGGTGTCACGGCATCCATCCGTCTCGTGGATCCTGCCCAATATCAGCGCCGCTTGGACGAGTTTGACTTTGACGTCACCACCCGCGCCTTGGGGTATGCGCCAACGCCAACCCAAGAAAGCATTGAGCAAATCTACGGCTCACGGAATGCCAACAAGCCGGGATCGCAGAATGTGGCCGGGCTCGCTGACCCTGCGGTGGACGCCTTGATTGAGAAAATCGGTACCGTGCAAAGCCGTGATGAGCTGGTCATCATTATGCGGGCGCTCGACAGGGTCTTGCGTTCAACGCATAGCTGGATTCCCAATTGGCATTCGGCGAATCACCGTGCAGCCTTTTGGGACATTTATGGTATTCCCGAAACGAAGCCGGACTATTGGTTCCCGGTTGAAACCACTTGGTGGCTGGACGCAGACAAGGCGGCCGCACTGGAAAAAGGTCTGTAGAGGGTCCATCCTCTCGGCCCCCCGACAGGAGACGCCGCCGCCCCATGGCTGCTTATATACTTAAACGCCTGTTGTTGATGATCCCCACTCTGCTTGGGATCATGTTGTTGAGTTTTATTGTCATCCAGTTCGCTCCCGGCGGCCCGGTGGAGCAGGTGATCGCGCAACTGTCCGGCCAAGGCGGATCGGCTACGGATCGGGTATCCGGCGGCGGCGGCGATTTTGATTCTGCGGGCACCAACGCTCAAGACAGTTCCAGCGGCGGGGCCAGCAATTCCAAATATCGCGGCGCTCAGGGTCTGGACCCGGAGTTTATCGCGCAGTTGGAAAAGCAATTTGGGTTCGACAAACCGGCCCATGAACGCTTCGCCAAAATGATTTGGGACTATGCCCGCTTTGATTTCGGCGAGAGCTACTTCCGGTCCATATCGGTCTTGGATCTGATTTTGGAAAAAATGCCGGTGTCGATCTCGCTGGGCATCTGGATCCTGTTGATCTCTTACATGATCTCGATTCCGTTGGGCATCAAAAAGGCGATCAATGACGGCACGCCGTTTGACGTGTGGACGAGCGGCATCATCATTGTCGCCTATGCGATCCCCGGTTTTCTCGTGGCCGTGATGTTGATGGTGTTTTTTGCCGGCGGTTCGTTTTTCGACTGGTTCCCGCTCAGAGGATTGGTGTCAGAAAATTTCTCGGAATTGTCATGGTGGGAAAAGATCATTGACTATTTCTGGCACCTCACGCTGCCGCTGATCTCCCTCACGTTGGCCGCCTTTGCCACCACGACTTTGCTCACCAAGAACTCGTTTTTGGATGAGATAAAAAAGCAGTACGTCACCACGGCCCGCGCAAAGGGGCTCAATGAGCGTCAAGTGCTCTACGGCCATGTGTTCCGCAACGCGATGTTGATCGTGATTGCCGGTTTCCCCGGCGCATTTATCGGTGCGTTTTTCTCAGGCTCATTGCTGATTGAGGTGATCTATTCGCTGGACGGGCTCGGCCTGTTGGGTTTCCAGGCAGCCTTGCAACGCGACTACGCGGTGGTCTTTGCCACTTTGTACATTTTCTCGTTGATCGGTCTTGTGGTCAGCCTCCTGTCAGACCTCACTTATACGTGGATTGACCCGCGCATCGATTTTGACCGGCGGGACGTGTGATCATGAACGCGCCCACAAACCCCGCGCAGCTTGAACCCAGCCTGCCCGTAGAATCCTATCGCGGCCGCCCTGACACCCGCGTCGGGCCGTTTCGTGTCACCCCGCTGAACCATCGGCGCTGGCAAAACTTCAAGGCGAACCGTCGAGGCTATTGGTCGTTTTGGATCTTCCTTGTTCTGTTCATCCTGTCTTTGTTTGCCGAGTTCATCGCCAACGATAAGCCTGTCCTGATTTCCTATAAGGGCGAGTTGCTGATGCCCGTCTTCGTCGATTATCCCGAAGAGAAGTTCGGTGGGTTTCTGCCGGTGACCGACTATCGTGACCCGGTTAACATCGAAGAGATCGAAGCCAATGGCTGGATGGTCTGGCCCCCCATTCGCTACAATTATCGCACCCGTAACAATGAAGTGCCGCGCCCTGCACCATCCCCACCCACATGGCTGTTGGACACGGAAGAGGCCTGCCGGAAGTATGAGAAAGGCGTCGAAGACCCGCTGTGCACGCCCGGAAATTACAATTGGCTTGGCACGGATGATCAAGCTCGCGATCTGACCGCCCGCATGATTTATGGCTTCCGCATTTCCGTTCTCTTTGGTCTCAGCCTCACCATTTTCTCAGCCATCATCGGCATATCGGCGGGCGCGGTGCAGGGCTACTACGGCGGTTGGACGGACCTGCTGTTCCAGAGATTCATCGAAATCTGGTCGGCAATGCCGTTTCTTTATTTGCTCATAATCCTTTCATCGATCTTGCCGCCCGGTTTCTGGGTGTTGTTGGGGATCATGCTGTTATTCTCCTGGACGGGATTCGTTTCCGTGGTCCGTGCGGAGTTCTTGCGGGCTCGCAACTTTGAATATGTGAACGCCGCCCGCGCGCTGGGCGTCGGCAATGCCACCATCATGTTCCGCCATTTGCTGCCAAACGCCATGGTGGCCACGCTCACATTCCTGCCCTTCGTCCTGTCCGGTTCCATCGGGTCTCTGACCGCCTTGGATTTCTTGGGCTTCGGCCTGCCGCCCGGCTCGCCTTCACTTGGAGAAATGGTCCAGCAGGCCCGCAACAACCTACAGGCTTGGTGGTTGGCAGCCACAGCGTTTCTGGTGATCTCCATCATGTTGTCTTTGCTGGTATTCATCGGCGAAGCGACGCGGGATGCCTTCGACCCCCGCAAGACCTTCAAATAGGAGCGCTTAGGATGTCTGAACCGCTCCTCTCCGTGCGCGACTTGTCGGTCGCTTTCACAGTCTCCGGCAAGACCACGACCGCCGTCGATACAGTTTCGTTCGATATCGGTCGCGGGGAAACCGTGGCCTTGGTTGGAGAATCCGGATCAGGCAAGTCCGTCTCGGCCCTCTCGATCCTCAAGCTCTTGCCATACCCGGCTGCCAGCCACCCCAGCGGCCAAATCTTTTTTAAGGGCGAAGATCTCCTCGACAGCGATGAGCGTGATTTGCGTGCCGTGCGCGGCTCGGACGTTACGATGATTTTCCAGGAGCCTATGACGTCCCTCAACCCGCTTCATACGATTGAGCGGCAACTGGGCGAAATTCTGGAACTTCATCAAAACGTGACGGGCGATGCGGCTCGTGAGCGCACGCTGGACCTGTTGAATCAGGTTGGCATTCGCGATGCTGAAAAACGATTGGGCTCTTATCCGCACCAATTGTCCGGCGGCCAGCGGCAGCGTGTCATGATCGCCATGGCGCTGGCCAACGAACCGGAACTGATCATTGCGGATGAACCGACCACCGCGCTGGATGTGACCGTGCAGGCGCAGATTCTTGAGCTTCTAGCGGAGTTGAAGAAGGCTAAGGGTCTGTCGATGCTTTTCATCACCCACGATCTGGGCATTGTACGGAAGATCTCCGACCGCGTATGCGTAATGCAAAACGTCAAAATCGTTGAGACGGGCCCCACAGCCAAGATATTTAACAACCCGCAACACGCCTACACCCAGCATCTTTTGGCCGCTGAACCGAAAGGCGATCCGCCTGCGCTGGATGAAGATGCGCCGATCATCCTTGAAGGCGAGGGTGTCAAAGTCTGGTTCCCTATCAAGCAGGGTTTCTTCCGCCGCACCGTGGATCATGTGAAGGCGGTGGATGGGGTGGACGTTCTTCTGCGCGAGGGGCAGACGCTGGGTGTGGTGGGGGAATCCGGTTCCGGCAAGACAACGCTCGGCCTCGCCCTCACCCGCATGATTTCGTCGCAAGGCCGAATCGGATTTGTCGGAAAGGATATCGGGGCCTATTCGTTCAAACAGATGAAGCCGTTGCGCAGCCAAATGCAGATCGTCTTTCAAGATCCCTACGGCTCGCTCAGCCCGCGCATGTCGGTGGCGGAAATCATCGCCGAAGGTCTGTCCATTCATCAGCCACATCTGTCCGATGATGCAGCCGACGCGCGCGTGGCGGACGTGCTGGAGGAGGTGGGTCTCGACCCCAACACGCGCTTCCGGTATCCGCACGAGTTTTCCGGGGGCCAGCGGCAGCGCATGGCCATCGCCCGCGCGGTTATTTTGGAACCGCGCTTCGTCATGCTGGATGAACCGACCTCAGCCCTGGACATGAGCGTCCAAGCGCAAGTGGTGGAATTGCTGTTGCGGCTGCAAGAGGAACGCAGCCTGTCTTATCTGTTTATTTCCCATGATCTTAAAGTCGTGCGCGCCTTGGCCAATGAGGTGATGGTCATGCGCTTGGGGCAGGTGGTGGAGCGCGGGCCGTCTGCCAAAATCTTTGACGCACCGGAAACCGACTACACCAAAGCCCTAATGGCTGCGGCCTTCGATTTGGAAACCGCCCCCGGCGGCATCGTGAGCGAATAAAGCCACATGACAAACCCTGACGCACCGGCGCACCCGCCCGGCACAATCGAAGACGTTTTCATGCCCGTGGACATTACGGACGAAACCACGGACCACACTGGGTTTCGCACCGTCACGACGACCTCTTACCAAGAAACCAAAAGCGGCCTTAAGGCGCGCCGCGAGTTGGTTCGCGCCCCTCAGGCAGTGGCTGTTGTCGTGTACGATCCAGCGCTCGACCGTTTGGTGATGATCAAGCAGTTTCGTCTTGGCGCTCAATTGGCCCTGGGGCGTGGCTTTTGCGTGGAAGTGGTTGCCGGTCTGATCGACCCCGGCGAAGAGCCGGGGCAAACCGCCATCCGCGAATTGAAAGAAGAGGCGGGATTGGACGCTGTGCGTGTCGAAAAGCTCTGCGCGTTTCTCACCACCCCGGGCCTCACGGACGAGGTCATCCATCTTTATTATGCGCAGGTGGACGCCTCTAATCTGGTCAGCGTGGCCGGCGTGGAGGGGGAGAGCGAGAAGACGTTCCCCATCACGCTCACTTTGGAAGAGGCGCTGTCCGCGGTCGATGATAATCGCATTCTAAACGGCATAGCGATGGTCGCCCTGCTGATATTTGCCCGCCATCAATCCCGCCTTATCGGCAAGTAATCACGCCATGATCAAAGCCACTGAGCATCCCCCCGTTCTGCTCGATATCAAATGGGACATTGTGGGTAAGAAAGAAGCGTTTGAAGCGGCTCTACCAGATCGCGCCATTGTGCTCTTGGATGAAGCGCGCACGCAAAATCTCGCCTTGGACGACGTTCGCTATGCCGTGGTGTGGCAGCCAGAGCCGGGTCTGTTTGCCAGTCTACCGTCCCTTGAAGTGATTTTCTCGCTCGGTGCCGGGGTGGACCATGTTGTCCGCGATCCCCAACTGCCCGACGTGCCGTTGGTGCGCTTTGTTGATTCTGATCTCACCGGCCGCATGGTGGAATGGGTGGTGTTGCAAGTGTTGATGCACCAGCGCCGCCAACGCACTTATGACCGACAGCAGCGCGAGCGAAACTGGCATGAAGTGCCACAACCGGCGGCCCATCAGTTTCGGGTTGGCATCATGGGTCTGGGCACACTGGGTCAGGCTTGCGCTAAAGTTTTGGCGGCGTTGGGGTTTCAGGTGAACGGATGGGCCCGCACTGCCAAGACGATGGACGGTGTAACGTCGTTTGCCGGTCAGGACCAACTCGACGGATTTTTGTCCCACACCGATATCTTGGTGAACCTGCTGCCACTGACCGAAGACACACGCGGTATTTTATCCCGCCCGTTGCTTGAAAAACTGGCCAGAAACGGCCCTTTCAAAGCCCCGGTTTTGATCAATGCCGGTCGTGGTGGCAGCCAAGTTGAGGCTGACATCGTGTCCTGCTTGCAGGATGGTACGTTATTTGGTGCATCCTTGGACGTCTTTGAAACTGAGCCCTTGCCCAAGGAAAGCCCGCTCTGGGGCTTCGATAACGTGATCATCACCCCCCACATGGCCGCGGTCAGCGATCCGGCCGCTTTGGCACGCCATGTCGCTAAGCAGATCAGTCGGTACGAGAACGGACAGCCGCTGGAGCACGTCGTAGACCGCTCGCGCGGATACTAAGGCCTGCGGTAGCTTGTGGGTTGGCCGTAGAGATAGTTGATGCGGTCAATGGCCTCTTTCAGAGGTTCCAACGCCACTGTCATCGTATGGGCATTGGCATGGATGAGCGTCTGGCTGTCCACCATCATACCCACATGGCCGGACCAGAAAACGAGATCGCCGCGCTGAAGGTCGGTTGATCCGCCTTCCAATTGAAGGCCGATTGACCGCGCCTGCATGTCGCTGTCGCGCAGCACGGTGCGACCGCAACAGGCCATGGACAGTTGTACGAGGCCGGAGCAATCGATGCCCAAGCCGGTGTTGCCGCCCCAAAGGTAAGGTGTGTGCAAGAGCGTCTCGGCGACGGCGACCGGATCGTGTTGCCATGCTCCAAGTGGCGCTATGTGGTTGGCA
The DNA here is from genome assembly GCA_039815595.1 of Pseudomonadota bacterium. GTDB lineage: Bacteria > Pseudomonadota > Alphaproteobacteria > Rhizobiales > Rhizobiaceae > Pseudahrensia. The sequence goes on from JBCBYZ010000011.1 coordinate 17,717, forward strand.
AACAGCGCTTCGCCGGATTCCAAAATCGCGTAACGCGTGCCTCGCACGGTCTCGTAATCGCTGATCGCCACATGCGATCCCATGGAGAGACAGGCAGTCCGACGGCTTTTGAGATCGGCCTGACAATAAACGAAGCTGCGTGGCACAGTGATGAAATGCGTGGCGGGGTTTGCACGAGGGCTCAGTGCGTCTGACCGGACGTAGCCGACATAGCCATCGCTAGCCGTTTGGCACCAACTCCACTCCTGCCCATCGTCGTCTTTTGCTGTGTCAAACACCAACATGTCGTGACCGAAAATCGCTTGAGCCTGCAGTCCACCATTGGCGTGTGGAGACCTTAAGAGGTTAGCGACCGAAACTTTTACTCGCATCACGTGACCATCCACATAGCGGTCGGCGGACACCTGGTCCTGCAGCCGCGCATCGGCGAGGTCAGGCCGATAGGCATTCAGTCTTGGGTCAAGCGCGTCTGGCTGATCGGGAGTGTTTGGCAAGACGGTTAAAGTGGCACCGTGCGGCCCTGATCTGCGATCAGCAGGCCCAGACGCTCCAGATACTCCGATCCTTCCACAGTCCGTTGGATCAACACATTGCGCCGGTCCCGCTCATCGCGACGGCGGGCCACGAGGCCTTTGATTCCCATCGTGTCCAACGCCCGTGTAATCACCGGTTTGGTAACGCCCAAATGCGTCGCAAGGCCACGCACGGTGTGGGGTGGAGGATCAAGATAGACGGTCAACAGGACTGCCATCTGGCGCGTGGTGAGATCAGGATCGTCCGCGTGCACCTGCGCGAGGCTGACTTGATGCCAAAGGGAAAGTGCCTGTCCGGGCCGCATGGTAATCATATGGGTCTCCATGCCAGCACCGTTTATACGATACTTATTCCGGCACCGGAATCATACTGGCGTGTTTGTCAGGCGTCTTCAAGTCTCCCGGAAACGCCAGAACTAACGGAAGCTGTTGCGGTTCGATACGAGTTTATACGCTTGGATAGCGCAGTTTGAGAACTGCAAACAAGGCGCGAATGGCTTGTGCCTCACCCCCTGTTTTCGCCCACGGTTTGTCCGATGGCACCCAGCCAAAGATGTCAAAATGCGCCCAGGTCTTCGCGTTCTCTACAAAGCGTGACAAGAAAAGCGCCGCCGTAATGGACCCGCCAAACCCACCGGTGGAGATGTGGTTCACATCGGCAATCTTGGACGCCAGCATTTTTTGGTATGGCTGCCATAACGGCATGCGCCAGAGCGGATCGCGGACGGTGTTTCCAGCGCTCGCGAGTTCTGCGCTGAAGATTTCATCATCGCTGTAAAAAGGCGGCAAGTCGGGGCCGAGCGCCACACGGGCCGCGCCAGTCAAGGTTGCCATGTCCACCAGCAGATCGGGTTTTTCTTCGTCTGCCAAAGTAAGGCAATCCCCCAACACCAAACGGCCTTCCGCGTCCGTATTGCCGATCTCCACGGTGATGCCCTTGCGGGTCTGCAATATATCGCCGGGTCGGAATGCGTTCCCGGCAATGGCGTTTTCAACGGCTCCTACGATCAGGCGCAAACGAACTGGCAGTTTGGCCGCCATAATCATGTGGGCCAGCCCCATCACATTGGCCGCGCCGCCCATGTCTTTTTTCATCAGGCTCATGGAGCCACCTGGCTTGATGTTCAGGCCGCCGGTGTCAAAGGTCACGCCCTTGCCCACCAGTGTGATTTTTGGATGTTTGGCGTTGCCCCACACAAGATCAAGGACACGGGGGGCATCGGCACTGGCACGGCCAACTGCATGAACCATGGGAAACTGCTTGGTCAGCACGCTGTCACCTTTGGTGACCGTTACTTTAGCTTTATGGGTTCGCCCCAGTTTTCTAAAGGCCGCCTCTAATTGGGTTGGGCCCAAATCATTGGCAGGCGTGTTGATCAGGTCTCGCGCAAGATACACGCCTTCCAAAGTCAGCGTGGCGTCAGCACTGGCCTTCACCGCCAGGCGGGCTGTTTCCGCATCCTTAGGCTTCCGGCCAGTTGAAGACTTGTAACGCTGGTAGGAATAAGCCCCCAAACCCCAAGCCAATTGCGCATCGGCAGGGGTAATGCCCTCCATGGAATAAACGCCGGCTGGCAGCTTGCGCGGCAGCCCCGCCATCTCAAACGGATCGACTGCAGATGTGTTTGACCCCGCATCCTCTTTTGGCGTTTCGCCCGTTCCAAACAGCACCATGGCCAGACGTCCATCGTCCCCCGGCACCATGCAATGCGTGCCCTGCTTTGCTTGAAATCCGGTACTTTCAACCCAGCCCCGCTGCGTGCCCGATAAGCCTTTGAGGATCACCTTTAGTCCCGCATCCGTTACAGCATGGATCGGCACTGCCTTTTTAGAAGGGCTGGAAAACGGGGCGGAGGGGTCTGTATCGATATGCATAATGGGGGATTTCCAGTGTCTCAGCGGTCGCGCTTAACCATCCATTAGGGTTAACAGATTACTTCTAAAGCGTGAAACCGTGGCAGATGAGCTCGCCCGCACTTCCTGCGGCTGTCGGCGCTCTCGGCCCCTATGCCGGAAAGCGCTTCTCATGTTGGTCTTGCGTCGCAGTCTCGTTCCCGCTCTTTTAGTGTCTGCAGCCCTCGTGGCCTCAGGCTGCGCCAGCAAGCGCATGACCACGGGGTCTGTGCCCAAAAACCTGCAAAAACCCGTCGCTCAAATGTCCATGACGGAGTTGAAACAGGCCAGCGACTATTGGTCGAAACAGTATTCCCGCAGCCCCAAAGACAAACGTGTGGGCTTGCAGTTCGCGACCTCGTTGCGCATGACTGGCCGCAATGAACAAGCGCTTGCCGTCATGCAGCAAATGGCGATCCTCCACTCCAATGACCGTGATGTCTTGGCTGCATATGGCAAGGCATTGGCCGGTGCAGGACAGCTCAAAAAAGCCCTGTCCACCGTACGCCGCGCCCAGACACCGGATCAGCCGGACTGGAAACTCCACTCTGCCGAAGGCGCTATTTTGGACCAATTGGGCCAGCCAAAAGCGGCCCGTTTGAGCTACCGCAAGGCCTTGGACCTCAAACCCAATGAAGCATCGGTTATCTCAAACCTCGGCATGTCCTACCTGTTGACGGGCGATCTGCGTTCATCGGAGACCTATCTGCGCCAAGCTATAGCCCTGCCCGGTGCGGATAGCCGCGTGCGCCAAAATCTGGCGCTTGTGATTGGCCTTCAAGGCCGTTTCAAAGACGCGGAAACTGTGGCGGCTGGTGAATTGCCACCCGCCGAAGCGCAGGCCAACATCGCATTTTTGCGCCAGATGCTGACCGAGCAGAACGCTTGGAACAAACTGAAGGATAAGGACAAGAAAGCGGGCTAGAGTCGTTTCCGCTCAGACGGTTTCGTTTGAGCGAAAGAAAACGCTTTTAACCAACCAGCTAGAGGCGATCAGTGCTTCGCAGAAGCGACGATTGGCTTTAGCGGGAGCCCGCTTTAAGCCTCCAAAATGGTGTCGAAGCCGCCGAAGATAAGACGCTTCCCATCAAATGGCATCGGCATGTCGCGCATCTCTTCTTGCATTTGAGCCATCGCCGCTTTCATGCCCTCATCGCGCGCCGCGCGGGACGGCCATTCCACCCAGCCTAGAACGATCTTCTCGCCTTCCCCGCGCCTCACGGCCAATGGAAACGAAGTCAACTCGCCGTCAGGTATTTCGCTCTCCCAGTTTTCCACCACCCGTACAGCGCCATGGGCGCGAAAAATTTCAACCGCTTTTGAGGCGTGGGCGATGTAGTCTTCCTGATGAGACGCCGGAACCGGCGCGACAAAACACTCCACATAAGACATTCCACTTCCTCCTTTTTTGCATTGTGCGGTCTCCACAACGGATACCCAAACGCCTGTCAAAAGCGCTGCAACTGTACCTCGGCATCTTTGACCATGGACAACAGAATCTCCTGTGCCGGTTTGACGGATGCGATCAGCCCGGTCGCTTCGCCGGCAAATGTGTTGGCGATATCCGTATTGCCTTCCGTCCAAGCCTCTTTCCAAAGCGCGGCTTGTTCATCAGCCCGTTCCAACAGGCCAGAAATATCGTTATGCCATCGATTGGTGAAGGCATTTTTGAGAACCCGAGCGGTGTAGCGCTCCGGCCATTTCAAGTGGCGGGCGATATCCATCACGCTGGAACGGATCGTATCGTCACCGGTGGCTTTGATCGCGGCGTCGATCATGGCGGGATGCACATTGGCTTCTTCGGACGCCCAAAACCGAGTGCCAATCATGACACCCTCCGCCCCAAGCATCAGGGCAGCTGCCAAACCGCGCCCGTCCGCGATGCCACCAGCGGCCACCAAAATCGTGTCGGGAAAGTCTTTTGCCAACATGTCTGCAACTTCCGGCACCAGTGAAAGCGTCCCACGGCTTTCGCCATGGCCCCCGGCTTCTGCACCTTGAGCCACGATCACTGCTGCTCCGCTAGCGGCAGCGTGCCGGGCATCGCGCAGGGACTGGACCTGGCAAATAAGAGGCACACCTGCATCAGAAAGCGCAGCTGTGTAGGGCGCAGGATCGCCGAAGGAGAGGAGCATGGCCTTGGGCTTGCGGGCCAAAACACTGTCGAACACGTCCGGCGACCGTTCCAGTGCATCGGTCAGGTTCCAGGTAATAAACCCACAACCCACGGGATCATTGCCGGCGGCCAGAAATTCTGCATCCAGAAAATCCGGATCGCCGTAAGCCCCGCCGATCAAGCCCAACCCCCCGGCGCGGCTGACGGCGGATGCGAGACGCCCCCCCGCAGCAAAGGCCATGGGTGCGCTAATGATTGGGTGTTCGAGGCCAAAGCGCTCGGTCAAACGTGTTGTAATCAAGTGTCAGTCTCCGCAGGGCTCTTGCGGAGTACTGTGCCAAATTGTCTTCAGCTTAGAAAGCGATTGCCGAACACGCTATCTTCCGCTGCCTTCACGAGGCGTGGTGCGGGCGCGCCTATTGGCTCGCGAAGATTTCCATCGAGTTGATGACCGCCGGTGCCAGGATCACGCAAAACAGGACCGGCAAAAAGCACACCATCATGGGCACGGTCAGCTTGGGTGGCAGCGCCGCCGCTTTCTGTTCGGCCTTTGACATACGTTGATCGCGGTTTTCCTGGCTCAAAACCCGCAGCGCGGCCGATAGCGGCGTACCGTATTTCTCCGCTTGAATGAGCGACAGAACCACGTTCTTAACGCTCTCCAAACCGGTACGGGTGGTCAGGTTTTCATAGGCGATCCGGCGATCCTGGAGGTAGGACAGTTCGGCGGTGGTCAACATCAGTTCTTCGGCGAGCGGGATGGACTGTGGACCGATTTCCGCCGCCACTTTCCGGAACGCGGCCTCGATGGACATTCCCGATTCCACGCAGATCAGACACAGATCGAGCGCGTCTGGCCAAGCCATCGTGATCGACAATTGCCGCGCTTTCAGCCGGTTGTTCAAAAACACGATGGGCAGATAAAACCCGAGATAGCCGATGATAGCCGACGCGATGAGTTTGCGGTTGGATGACCACTCGAGATCGGAAATCGCAAACAGATAAAGCGCGCCGACACCCATAAAGAGAAAGGGAAGTCCAAAGCGCAGTGCCAGAAAAATAAACAGCGGTGACTGACCACGATACCCGGCTTGGATCAGCATGGCTTCGGTTTTTTCATCCGCCAAGGCGGTGCGCAGGTTGAGCTTGTCCACGATGGTTTTCACCAAAGCGCCCGGCTCACGTTTCGTGGCTTTCTTGCGGCCTTCTTTACTCTCACTGGCAAGGCGCTGGCGTTCCCGCGCTCTCAATTGCTCCCGCTCCAACGCAACGGATTTCATCCGGTTGCCCAGATTATCCTTCGCCAGCATGGGCATGATCAGCGTCAGGATCGTGGCAAACACGCCCATGGTCGTGATGATGGCCAACAAAATATGTGGCTGGAGAATGTAGGTGACCATGTTACCAGCCCTAGAATTTGAAGTTGATCATTTTGCGCATAATCGCGATCCCGCCCACCATCATCAGCGCGCAGACGGCCAGCACTTTGTGGCCGGACGTGGTGTAAAACAGGGGATCGAGATAATCTGGCGATGTGAACCACACCATGCCCGCCACCACGAAGGGCAACGCCCCAATAATGATCGCGGAAGTCTTCGCTTCGGTGGATACCGCTTTAATCTTGTCCGACATTTTGCGGCGTTCGCGCAGCACCTTGGAAAGGTTGCCCAAGGCTTCTGAGAGGTTACCACCGGCCTGCGATTGGATCGCGATCACGATGGAGAAGAAATTCGTCTCGGAAGTTGGAACGCTTTCATAAAGGCGTTCACAGGCGTCTGGAACGGTGATGCCCATCTGTGTGGCTTCCACCAATTTGCGAAACTCGCTGCGCACCGGCTCATCGGCGTCATTGGCGATGACCCGAAGGCAGTCATTGAGCGGAAGGCCGGACCGAACACCACGCACGATGATGTCGATGGCGCCTGGGAAGGCGTGGCCAAACTTGTTGAATCTTTTGGTGCGCTTGAAACCCACAAACCAGCGCGGTGCGCCAAAGCCCATCACAAAGCCGATGCCGATCGACACCAAGAAAGGCATTTTGCCGAGGATCAACGCCATAAAGGCGAACAGCACACCAACGCCCGCTGACACAAAATAGAAGTTGCGTACGCTGATGGTCATGCCCGCTTGAGTGAGCAGGCCCGCGAGGCTTGGCTTGGCAGCCTTTTTGCCGGATGCCCGCTGGCTGTCGAGGCTTTTCAGTGTTTCTTCACGCGCCTTGCGCCGGGATTTTTCGTCCTGCCGTTTGGACTGAACCTTCGCCTTGGTCTTCGCATCGACCTGAAAGCTCTTCATCCGCTCGGACGTTTTTTTCTCGCTGGCGATGGAATTGTACATCACCGCATAGCCGATCAGACCGACCGTAACTGCGATCAGGCCGATAAAGGCGATGTAGATGATATCAATGCCGAACATGAAGAGGGCGGGTCCTGTGATGGGGTTGGTTGTGCGGCGTGTGGTTTAGAAGTCCGGTTTCTCTTCGGATGCGTCGAGCGCGCGGGCGAGACGTTCTTCTTCGTTGAAGTACCGCGCTTGCTCCCACATTTTGGGACGGCCCACACCGCAAGAGCGGTGCTTGCCGATTAGCTTTCCGTCCGCGTCTTCGCCGGTGATGTCGTAGAGGAAGATGTCCTGTGTAATGATCACGTCGCCCTCCATCCCGATCACCTCGGTGATGTGGGTAATCCGGCGGGAGCCGTCGCGGAGGCGCTTCGCCTGAATGACGATATCCACCGAGCCAACGATGATTTCGCGCACGGTTTTTTGTGGCAATGTAAAGCCGCCCATGGCGATCATGGATTCCATACGGCTCAGACACTCCCGCGGTGAGTTGGAGTGGATCGTGCCCATGGAGCCGTCGTGGCCCGTGTTCATCGCCTGCAAAAGGTCGAACACTTCCGGCCCACGCACCTCACCCACGATGATCCGCTCGGGGCGCATACGTAGACAGTTTTTCACCAAATCCGTCATGGTGATCGTGCCCTCGCCCTCCAGGTTGGGCGGACGTGTTTCAAGACGCACCACGTGTGGCTGCTGCAGTTGCAATTCGGCGGAGTCTTCGCAGGTGATCACACGCTCATCTTCGTCGATGAAATTGGTCAGACAGTTGAGCAAGGTCGTCTTGCCTGAACCTGTGCCGCCGGAAATCACCACGTTACAGCGCACCCGGCCGATGATCTTGAGAATTTCGGCACCTTCAGGCGAAATGGCCCAAAAGTTCACCAACTGATCGAGGGTGAGCTTGTCCTTTTTAAACTTACGAATGGTGAGCGTTGGACCGTCCAGAGCCAGCGGCGGCGCAATCACGTTCACACGCGAACCATCCGCGAGGCGGGCGTCACAGATTGGAGACGATTCATCCACGCGGCGACCAACCTGGCTCACGATGCGCTGACAAATATTCATCAACTGATCGTTGTCGCGGAAACGCACATTGGTTTCCTGTGTTTTTCCGTTCACCTCGATGAAGGTTTTCTTCGCCCCGTTCACCATGATGTCCGCGATGTCATCGCGCACCAAAAGAGGTTCCAGCGGGCCGTAGCCAAGCACATCGTTACAGATGTCGGCGAGCAGTTCTTCTTGCTCGGAAATCGACATGACGATGGATTTGATCGCGACGATGTCGTTGACGATATCGCGGATCTCTTCGCGCGCGCCTTCATTGTCCAGTTTGGACAATTGCGACAGATCGATCGTGTCAATCAGAGCTGAAAAAACCTGCGTTTTAACGTCGTAATACTCTTCTGATTTGATCTTGATTTCCTGGTGCTGAGGAACTTCATCCTCAATCGGCACCACGAGCGATTTCTTTTTCTTCGGCGGCGGTGTTGCGCCCATCTGGCCTTCCGGCGGCGTGCCGGGTGGAAGGGGCTGACCCATGGGAGAAGGCCCGCCGACAGCGCCGGGTGTGACGCCGGGAATGCCGTTTGGAACGGCACCGGGCATTTGGCCGGGCACAGGTGCTCCAAGAGGTGAGCCCATCTGGTCTGGTGCTGCAGCGGGTGCGCCTGGAAGTGCCCCGGGAACCGGTGTCGACGATTGTGGAGCGGCTTGCTGCTGACCGGGCGGCTGCATGGGCGGTGTCGCTTGTGCACCTGATTGTGGCATGGCCAGCGGTTTGCGCGGTGCGCCTCCGCCTTCTGCTCCTGATCCACCCCGTTTGCCAAACATGATACTCTATCCCGGTTTTGGGAGCCGTGCCCCCGAATTTCAGTTCTTCAAATCTCGACGGACCGCCGCGCGACGAACTTCGCCACGGATGCGCTCACCCCTGAGTTTCGCTTGGTCTCATCGACATCTTTTCAATGGTCCGATTTTCAAGCTTATTTGCCCTTGCCCGTAAGTTTTGAGAGGAAACTGCCCATCGATTTCTTGGCGGGCGCTTCGATTTCCCGCCGTCCCGTCAAGATGTTGGCCATCGTGTCAAAGTTTGCCGCGATGGGGTGCTTGGAATCCGTTTCCGAAATCATCTGCCCATTATTGGCTGCCAACCCGAACAGCGCTGGGTCAAAATCGATCACAACCGATGGCTCAATGCCCAGAGGTCCGGCGAAGTCTTCAATTGAGATTTCCGGCCGTTTTGGCATGTTGCATTGGTTCAAAACCAAAAAGGGCTTCTCGTCGTTGGGCCGCAATTCGTTGAGCGTATCGACGAGGTTTTTGCTGTTGCGCAAGCTCGCAAGATCGGGCGTTGCGGTGATGATTACCTTGTCCGAATTCGCGAGAACTTCCCGTGTCCAGCCTGTCCATGCATGAGGCAGATCAACGATCACGTTAGGCGTGGATCGCTGCGCCACTTCGATAAGCTGGTTAAAGTCGCTGGCGGAAAAATCGTATTCTCGGTCCAATGTAGATGGCGCAGCCAAGAGGCTGAGATGATCAGAACACTTCGCCAAAAGCCGATCCAGAAACGTGTCATCAATCCGGTCAGATGAGAAAACGGCTTCTGCAACACCCTGTGCCGGGTCTTGATCGAAATCGATGTTGGCGGTGCCAAAGGCCAGATCCAGATCGGCTAGCACGACATCGCTGCTGAAGTTCGATGAAATCGCCCATGCGATGTTGTGCGCCACGGTTGATGAACCAACACCACCGCGTGCGCCGATAAAGGCGTAGCTTGTGCCTAGGGGCGATGCGTCCGGGTTCACAAACAGGGTGGTGACAATCTCCATGACGTCGGCCATGGAAACCGGTGCCACCAGATATTCCGCGACGCCGCGTGAAATGAGGTCACGGTACATCTGGACATCGTTGCGGTGGCCCACGACCACGACATTGGTGCCTTCGTCACAGACTTCGGCGAGCTGTTCCAATTCGTGCAAAAGGTCGCCGCCGGACTTCCGCGTTTCCACGATGATCAGGTTTGGGGTGGTGGCGGTCTGATAGAAATCCACCGCAGCCATAACGCCACCCAATTGAGCCTTCACATGAGCCTTCGCCATGCGCCGATCACCAGCGGCCTGTTCGATGGTTTGCACCACGCCGGGGGTTTCGCAAAACGCCTGGATAGCAACGCGTGGAACTGGCCGTATATGCGCCATATCCTCTGCAGACGAATGGACGTACCCAAGGTCTGCTTGCGTGGGTTCCGGTTGCGCAACTTGCGCATAAGCCGCAGGCTGCGCGGCCATGGCGGGGTCGGGCGTATAAGCCTGTTGAGGCTGCTGGACCTGCTGTGCCTGTTGCATTTGGGCTTGCTGCATTTGCGCCTGCATTTGTTGCTGGGCATAGGCTTGCAACTGTGCCGCGTCGGCCGCTGGGGGCTGCCCAGCCAGTGCCGGGTCTATTGGTGTAGCCGCCGGCATGCCGGGTTGTGCCATTGAAGTGTGTGCAACACCCGGCTCCAACGGCGCATCCGCGACGTGTTGCGCGGCCTGCTGCGCCATCAGCTGTGCCTGTTGATCCTGTGCTGGTTCAGACATGATCTTTTTTCCTGCCCGTCTTGGGGTTTGAGCCGCAAACTGTGTTTTGCAAGACTCCGTCCGCCAGACTTAATAAATGGTTGCGATGGTCGAGAAGTCGTCGGTCGTGCTGGTAGAATCGCCGGTGCGATAGTCTTTGATGACGTTTTCGCGTCGCGCAGCATCCACACTGCTCATGCCGCGAGGCCCAAGCAGATCCGCCGGATTGGCAATCATGGCTGCCAGGTTGTTTTGGCTGGCACAGCCGAAATTGTGGTAATTCTTGTTCTCACCGGACTGGGCCAAGTCTTTGTTCCACTTGCCGCAGCCGTCCACGCTGGCCTTGATGGCTGAGTAGGACAACCGAACCGGAGCCGTGGCACCATGCTGGTGGGCATCATAGGAGACCATCTGAACGCGATGTGAGGGGACGCCGCGTTTTTCAAGGGTCGCCACAATCTTGTCTGCGATCCGACGGGCGGCCCGTTGGTTGGCAGACCCTTGCGGAATCATGACCAGAATACGCCCGCTGGCCGATGTCAGGAACCGGTCTCCAAACCCCTCCACGGCACTTGCGTGGGATAGAGGGAGATCGTAGGAATCGCGGGCTACCGGAACATCGTGGGTCTGTTCTTTCTCGTCGATGATGATCGGATGACGGGTCTTATAGTGATCCGTTGTTGTGCCCACTGCAAAGTGCTGACTGGAGTGATTGGCACACCCGCCCAATGCCAAAGCACCGGCGACGAGCGATCCTGCAATCAACATACGCGTCAAGGAGCTGCGCTTGTTGGAATGGCGCGTTGCGACGCCGCGAGCGGTTGGCCCTGCTAAGACCGGCTGCATGGTGATGTGTGTTTGGGTCATCATTGGGTACCTACGCTTTACTGCTGGCCTTATTTGAGAATGAACCCGATCGAGCCGGTGTAACGGCCCTTGGGGAGGTTGCCTTGTTTGGTGCCGTAGACGCGGTTGATGCGTCCCATGAAGTAACCGGCGGCATCGCTGGCGGGCTGAAAGTTTTCATCCGGCTGCGCGAGTTTCTTGCGGGCGACGGGGCGCACCAGATAGGGCGTCACCATCACGACGATTTCAGATTCGTTGCGCACGAACTCACGTGAGCGGAACAGCGAGCCAAAGAAGGGCAGGTCTTTGAGACCGGGCGTGCCGGAGACTACTTGGCGCACATCGTCTTGGATAAGCCCACCGATCACCATGGAACCACCGGAGGGCAGTTCCACCACCGTATCCGCCATGCGCTGGCGCACGCCGATAAAGTTCACATTGGGACAGATCGCGGTTGCACCCTGGTTGGTAGGTTCAGACACTTCGGTGCGGATTTTCAGGCTGATACGGCCTTCGGTCAGCACAACCGGAGTGAAAGTCAGTGCGACCCCCAACTCTTGGTCGGTGAAGGTGATGCCACCGTCACAGCTTTCGATCTGTTGCGGGATTTTATATGTGCCACCGGCTCTAAAGTGCGCCTTTTCACCAGAGACGGCGGTCAGGCTCGGCTCCGCCAATGTGCGCATCACGCCGGTGCGTTCCAACGCCGTCAATGTGGCAGACAGCCGGTTTGCACCCGCTTCAATGCCAAGAGAGGCTGATGTGCGGTTCAAAACCTGTTCGGAGAACGAACCAGCGCCAAACACACCGAAGCCGAACCCATCGGCAGAATCGGCAGCGCCGGTGCCACCAGGATTGGTCACACCCGATTGGATGCCCAACTGCTTCACGACGGAGCGCTGAATTTCTGCGACTACGACCTTTAGGTGCACCTGGTCTTCACCCGCAATTTTGAGAAGGTTCACGACGCGGCTGCTGGGCTCGCTGCCAAAGATCGCGGCGAGGCTGTTACCACCTGTGGTGCTGGAGCCTTGCGTGGCTTCACCGCCGGTCACGAACACCTCGGCAAGGGCAACCGCACGGGCCGCATCTTGAGGCGTCACGACCGAACCGGTGAGAACGATATTATCGTTGATCATTTCGGCGCGAATGTCGGAATTGCGGATCAGGCGACCCAGCGTTTCTTCAAGGCCGGCGATGTCACGCTCGATAGAGATTTCCATCGCGGCGATCTGTTTGCCCTTCCCGTCAAAAACGAAAACGTTGGTCTGACCCACTTCTTTGCCGAAGAGATAGATACGACGTGCTGTTCGTGTCACGGCGTCGGCAACTGATGGGTTCGCCACCAAAATGTCGTGAGCATCAGCAGGAAGATCAACCACCAGAGACTTGTTCAGTCCCAAGTAAATCCGCTTCGGCTCATGCGAGGAGGCTGGATCGATTTTCACATAGCTTTGTGCTGCCCGGGACTGGGCATGTGCCTGTGATGTCAGCGCGATCGGTGCCAGTGGTGCGAAGGCGGTTGTAAACGCCAAGGCGGTGACGCTGGTCAGCGACGCGACCCGACGGGTCATGGTGCCCAGTGTTGCGCGCAGACCCTCGGCCAGTGGATTGTCTGAACCGGTCGCAGCACGCGTCTTTGCGGCACGATCAAAACTGGATGAAGCAAATTGCATATCGGTCACTCGGTTATCAGGGCGGTTCATGTTGGGTTCCGGTCGTGACTGCGTTGGACGCAACCGTTCGGGTGAGGTCAGTTTTTGGGACGAATTTCGTTGCTCTTGCCGAAGCGCACCAAACGAATGGTCCCCTTCTTCTTGCGCGAGCCGTTGGACAGAAGGTGCGAAGCACCGCCCGTGCCTTCTTCTTTGATGTCCTCAATGCTGCGCAGGGCAAGCATCAGGTTGTTTTGCGCAATCCGGCTGGAGACGGAGATGATCTGGGCCTGTTCCGGGGTCAGCTCCAGCGTCGCTGTGTCACCAACTTTGGACTTTTCCCCGTTCTCTTCCTCGATCACTTGGTCGATGGCGAGGACACGCACATTCTCCAAAATGGTCTCAGTGACCCATTCGTCTTTTTCGTTTTGAAAGCTCATGATCACGTCGACATGGTCGTTGGGCAAAACGAAACCACCGGCAGATGTTTGCGCTTCCACTGTGATGGCAACGGCGCGCTTGCCGGCGGGTAGAATGGCGGACAAATATCCAGAATCGGAGCGAACCACTTTTTCTTCGCGGATGGGTTCGCCTGCATAGAAAGTTGACCGGGCGATGGACTTCTCAAAAGTTTCCATTGCCTCTGCGTTCATGTCCTCGGTCACAAACCCTTCGCGCACACCCGACTCAGGCCATGCCTGCCACTCCATATTGTCGCGGGTGAGGTTAGAGCCCATGAGGATGTTTTCCCGGGCGACGAGAACGCGTTTTTCCGGCGCTTTTTCAACGATAGTTTCCACCGCCACTTCGGGGGCCGGCTGGTTCAACAGGTTCATCATTATGAAACCCGCACCAAGCGCGCACACGGCGGCAACGGCAATCAGGATAATCTGGATCGGCTTCATGACGCAGGCACTCCAAACGCAAACGCAGTAACGTGCGCCCATTAGTGCCCATGATTGGTGTACTTATGGTTAATGGTGTCCAAAACAGTATGGTTAACAGAGCGTTACTGAATTTTAGGCGTCAAAATGCTATTTAAGAGCAATAAAAAAGGCCGGATCGCAGTGAAGCAACCCGACCGATTAGATAATGGTATTGCTAGAGCGCGATGCCGTCAGCCGATGAGACCGCCACCCGTTGCAAAGGTCATCCAGACAGTATCCGGGAAAACGTAGAGAGCAGCCGGACCCAGAGCCGCGCCATAGGGCACTCCCTGGGTGCTGTCGTGCAGCCGGGTGATCCACGGCACACCCAGCAGGCTTTGCGGCAATAACATGCGACGACCGCGCATGATGATGAGTGTCAGCAGACCGCCCAACAGGCTGGCGATCAGAAGATAAACCACTGTCTGTTCCGGTCCCAGCCACAAGGCGGACACTGCGAGCAGCTTTGCGTCACCGCCCCCCATCACGCCCATGCTGAATAGAGCAAACCCAACCACCAAGATCACTACGGCAAGACCAACATGCCAAAGGGATGTTTCAACGCTCATCCCGGCAATTGGAGCCAGAACGAGGAATCCGGCCAGCAACACGAGCACGATCTTGTTTGGGATCGTCATGGTGAAAATGTCGTAGAAAGTCGCAAAGATCATGCAGATCGGGAAAATCGCAAGAATGGCGAGACCGGCGGTCTGTTCTAACATCTGGGTCTCCACTGGCGCGCCACATTGGGCTGGGTCGAGGTCGTCTGGCCTGCTGGTTGCAAGTGCAACCTGAAAGCCGTGTCTAGGACATTTAATACCGCTTCGCCGCTAATGTGCCGTTAACAACGCTGCCAGTGGCTTCGGAATCAAAAAAGGCCACCCTGCGGACAGGGTGACCTTCGAAGTCTGCTCCGGCCTGCGCCGTACCGCGTGAGCGGTGCGGCGGCTTGGCCGGAAAATCCGATTAGCTGTTTGCAGCCTGGATTTCGTCAGCAGCTTTCTGGAATGCAGCAGAAACCTGCGTACCAGCGGCGCCGAAAGCGGTGATGCCGACGATGGAAATCAAAGCGGCCAGAAGGCCGTATTCGATTGCAGTTGCGCCGGATTCATCTTTGAAGAAACGAGAAATGTTTGTCATGGGTTTGGTCCTTACTCCACGTGTTACAGCTTCATCCGTCGAGTGTTCCCCCGATCAGATGAACCCAATTTACGCACCACCCTTTTCAAACCGACTAACAAACACCCTTATCAAATCCTTGCGTCTCAATTGGGTGCGACACGGTGAACGAAAGGTGAAATTTGGAGCTCTCAAACCGAAAATTGCATCCGATTCTTTATTATAAGGGCGGAACGGTCCCATCATGCTGTGTTTGGCAGGCTCTTTGAACAAACGGTGATTGGCCGTTTTTCGGTCCTGCGACCGCCGACAGCCGCCATTACAAACCGCCGTAACAAGATACAATGGATTTGACTTTGCAGGCGCGTCGAACCCAAATTGGTTCCCGATCGCACAGAGGCCACCGCTTAAGCCTTCCTTCACCCAATTCTGACACTTTGGGTTCACCACGGCACTGCGCCGTCGGCTGTTTATCAGGGATTTTGTTATGGCGTTCCCACTCACACGTGCCGCTCTCGCGGCGGTTGGCCTCATGGCTGGCACACTCACGGCTGTCGTTCCTCAGGCCCTGGCCAATGAGGATGCATTCAAACAGGATGTAAACGACGCACTGAAGATCATCGTTGACCGCGCCCGCGTGGTCCGCATTGCCAAAGCGGCAGACACCATCATAGTTGGCAACCCGGCCATCGTGGATGCAACCATCCAGGATGCGCGTACGCTCATTTTGACCGGTCGCTCGTTTGGCGTCACCAATCTGATCGTTCTGGATTCCGAAGGTGATCCCATCGTCGATGAGACGGTGGTCGTGCAAGGTCATGAGCGCAACACCGTACGCATCTACCGGCAGGCCCTGCGCGAAACACTCGCATGTTCACCTGTATGTGAACCGACGCTCACCATCGGCGACAACGAAGGCCCGTTCGACACGGCCCACGAGCAGATCGAAAAGCGTAACGAGCTTTCGACCAAGGCAGCTGAGACCAACTAATCTTACCGGTTGCAACAGATTGCCCGCGGTTAACACATCGTTAACCGCGGCCGTAGAATCCAGCCTATCCTAATACCAACCGGCAAGGTTTTGTCGCTACCTTACCTCTGAGTAATTCTCTAAGGGCAGGGGCCTGGACGGCATGACAAGCGCGCCACACACGACAGTCGATACAAAACCAGCCAGGATCCAAACTCCAGCTGCACCGGCATGCAGGCCCAAAACCGGGTCCCGAAGCCCATCAAAGCGTCGATACGGCATTCGCGCCCTTTGGGGCGACACCCGGGGCACCGCTGCGATTGAGTTTTCGATTATCGCGCTGCCCTTCTTCTTGATCATCTTTGGCGCGTTTGAAGTTGGCATCAACTACATGGCCAACCGCATGCTGAACAACGGCACCGATCAGGTCGCCCGTATGATCCGCACGGGTCAGATCAGAGCAACAACATTTACCGAAGCGCAGTTCAAGCAAGAGCTTTGCCGCAAGGGCTCCATGTTCATGTTCAACTGCAGCAAGTTGATTGTGGACGTCAAAGAAGTGGCCAGTTTCGATACCCAAGAGATCCCCAAGAACCCGGATGGAACCTTGGATGACAGCCAGATGGGCTTTGCTCCCGGCGGTCGCCTCACCATCAATGTTGTGCGGGTTTATTACGAATGGCCGAACTTCATCAATTGGGCGCCCCAAGGCGTCGATGAATGGTCCGGCACCAAACGTCTGATCGTTGGCACCTCCGCCTTCATGAATGAACCGTATAGTTGATCGGGAAAAAGACGATGTTGAACATCCAACGACTTGCAAACAACCTGACCCGGTTTCGTCGCGATGAGCGCGGCACCAATGCCATTGAATTTTGCATGGTGGCCCCGTTTCTTTTGGCCACATGGTTTGGCTTCTATGCCTTCGTGGACAGTGAATCGACCAGCACCAAGGTTGGTAAGGTCACGACTACTGTCTCGGACATTATTGCCCAATCCCCTGTTGTGAACCGCGAAGTGATCGATGGTTCCTTCCGTGCGGCGGAGGCTATTATGGGCTCCAAACACGCACCGATGCTTGAACTGATGGCGGTGGGTGTCCAGATCAACAACAATGGCAGCACCGAAGTTGTTTGGGCACGTGGCCGCAACCTCAGCCGCATGTCTTTGCCTGGCAAGGGATCATCTTTCCCATTGGACGCCGGCCTGCGCTCCAACCGTGGCTTCGTGGTGTTGGCCAAAGCGAAGCTTGTCTACAATCCGATCTTTGGCAAAACCTTCACCGGTCCCATCGACATGGAATACCAGAACATCTTCGCCCCGCGCGTGAGCACCACAACAGAATGCACCAACTGCCCGGGTTATTAAATTCCGGCTCACTCGGTGCCGGGTCATACGGTGGATGGATGGCCTGTTGCGCGTCGGAAAAGTGGGGCTTTAGAGCCCCATGATGCCTTCAAGGCCCTGCGATATTGATAGCGATACCAGCGTCGTAATCGCAAAATACGCGCTGGCCCGTCCGGGCGTTAGCAAGAGCGAAATACGCAAAATACGTATGCCTGCAACGATCAAGGTTGCGATGATCGAAATCATCAAAAACGTCTCCAGCACGCCGGTTTGACCCTGCGTCCGCGTCAACTCCGTAATAAAAATTATCGGTAAGATGGCCATGCTGATCACAGGACTGGCCCAATTGTGGACGGCAAGTGAGGTTGGAAATCCGCGCGCTTCGCTTTCGCTTCGGCACAACAAAAACAAGGCCAACATTGCGCTGGCATAGCCCACAAGCGCCGCTGTAAGATTGCCAAACACGAAGTAGAATTTCTCGGGCGCTGCATCACCCATACGGCTGACCACTGTGGGGTGACTGAGCGACAGGGCAATCATATCGACGAGCGCTGTGATCAACAGACCGTAAAATGAGTTCCAGAACCCTTCTGGCGTCAGATCAATTCGTTTCATGCCGGTCGACCGCGACAGCATTACGTCGAGGGCACCCAACAGATTTTCGGTGAGTTGCGATTGGGCCATCAGGACCCGGCCTCAAAATAGCCTTCGATGAACCTGCGATAGATTGCAGAGAGTTTGGTCAAATCGCCCAAGGGCACCCGCTCGTCGATTTGGTGCATGGTCTGTCCCACCAACCCAAATTCCACCACGGGGCAAACATCCTTCATGAAACGCGCGTCCGACGTGCCGCCACCGGTGGAAAGCTCTGGCGTGGTTCCGGTTTCTGCTGCGATGGCTTGGCTTATCGTTGAGATCAAGACATCGTCGCGGGTTAAAAAGACGTGGCTGGGCCGATCCGTGTACGCAACGTCAAACGCCACAGCACCTTTTGATGCGTCTCTCAAAGTTGTTGCGCTTGCGGCGGCGAACAAGCGTCGTTCGATCTCCCGTTTGATCGTATCTGCGGTCCAGGTGTCGTTGAAACGCACGTTAAACCGCGCGGTCGCTTGGGCTGGTATGATGTTGAACGCGGCGTTGCCAACATCCAGCGACGTGACTTCCAGATTGGTTGGCTGAAAATTCTCTGTGCCGGTATCAAACGGCGTGTCGAGCAACGCGCTGGTGAGTTGCACCAAACCGCGCACAGGGTTGTCGGCAAGGTGCGGATAGGCGGCGTGTCCCTGCGTGCCATTGACGGTGATGACGCCTGAAACACTCCCGCGGCGCCCGATTTTTATCGCATCGCCAACTGTGCCGGGATTGGTCGGCTCCCCCACAACGCAGGCGCTGAACACTTCGCCTTCCTCCACCAACCAATCCAAGATCGCCTTCGTTCCGTTGATCGCTGGGCCCTCTTCGTCCCCCGTAATCAAAAACGACAGCGATCCGCGGGGCGTCCACCCGCTTTCAAACAGGCTTTCTACTGCCGCGAGATAGCAGGCGATGCCGCCCTTCATGTCCACTGCGCCACGACCGTATAAAACTCCGTCGCGCACGTCTCCGGCAAAAGGTCCTGCCGTCCAATCGTTTTCGTTTCCCGTCGGCACAACATCGGTATGGCCCGCAAAACACAGGTTGGGAGATTGCGTGCCCCATCGTGCATACAGGTTCTCAACGTCCGGAGTGGCGTGGGCTGAAAACACTTTGCGGGTAACCTCAAACCCCAATGTCTCTAACCGGGTTTGGAGATAGTCCAGCGCACCGCCTTCCACCGGAGTGACCGATGGGCAACGAATAAGATCACGCAAGATCTGCGCTTCTGGTGGAAGTTGGGAAGAGCTTGAAGGCACGGTCACACGCGTGTGGAGTGGTGTATCGGCGTAGCTGTATGACCGGCGCGCCCAAGCGTCAATCGCGACCTAGAGACCAGACCAAGAGCCTCAATCAAACGATCCTGAATAAGAATCCACGCCCGCCAAAATGTAGACTGTTGGCTGTTTGGGCAGGTTGAGCAGTGACACGGTTATCGAGTTGGTGGCTAATCGCTCAATCGGATAGGCCTTATCCAGGTAAGCCAAAAATTGCGGCATCGCCCCAAAAGAGCGCACATGCATAGGCAGGATTACCGATGAGCGCAGCCGCGCGATGATGTCCTTTGCGCTGACGTGGGACATGGTAAGACCGCCATCCACGGGCACCATCACAACGTCGAGGCGTCCGATCTTGGCGTAATGATCTTCGCTCAGTTTGTGATGCAGGTGACCTAAATGGCCGATGCACAACCCGCCGGTCTCAAAAATAAATATTGAGTTGCCGTCTTTTTGGTGGCCCCAGCGCAAAATATCGGTGGTGACATTTCTAACCAGGGTGTCGCCAATCATCTGATTGTGGCGGGCAATGTCGGTGCCATCCCCCCAACCGTGGAACACGTGTTTGATCTTGGGGTCAGGGAAATCCGTGTAGTGCGACGAGTGTGCGCGGTTCATGGTAACCGCGTCGGGCACCACAGGGTCTGTCAACCAGCCGGCAAAATCGGTGGCGATCTTCACCCCTTCCGGGCTCTCGATCAGATAAGTGGAGTGGCCCTGAAACGAAATTCGAACGTCATATTTGGCCGATGCGGGCTGCGCCAAAGACGCGTACTGGACGGGAAGGCCACCATCCCGAAGGTTTTCAACAGTAGCAAGACAGGTGCTGCGCACCGGGGGTTCTGTGGCGGATTGCGCCAAAGCCGGTGACGTCACGGACGATAGCAAACCCGCCGAGACAATCAGGCTGGCGGCTAGCAAGGCGCGGCGGCGTGAAGACGTGACCATGACAAATCCTTTTCATCCAGCTCCCGGTGAAAAGGCTAACCGGAGTCGGCAAAACCGCCAACTCACGTTTTCGTCGCATCGAATCCGGTTGGCCGTTTACTGTGGGGCCACCGGCGGTGGGCCATGTTTGTTGTCGTGGCGTTCCCCCGGCCAGAAGCACAGGGCGAGAACCACAATGATATAAAGCCCGGTGAGAAACATCGGCACGATCAACCAGCCGGGGTAGCCGATGTCATGGATCCGTTTCGCTCCCAACGCGCAGACGCAATAAAGCGAAACCAGACCGCAGACGATGAACGACAGTGCCCAGAAAACCTCCATACTGTCATTGCCTTGATGGGCCGCCACTTGCGCTACGCACACCCAAAGCACTGTCAACAAAAGCACAGTGCCCAGCGCAAACGTCCCGCGCCGAATACGCCCACGCCAGGAAAACAAAGCCCAACTGACAGTTTGCGGTCCTGCGGCCATGTTTACTCAAACACCTCGGCGTTTGGCATGGGGTTCAAAGGATCTTCGCCATATTCGTTGGTTCCCGCGTTTCCTTTCAAGAAGCCGAGTTCCACCAAACCCCACATGCTCAAGCCAAAAGAAAGTGCTGTGATCAGCCAGAAGGCAGGAGTGTTGGCAGCAGCCCCTAGACGTTCCGGATCAAGAACGTTGGGAAGGATGTAAAATGGAATGAGCCAGCGCCAACTCTTTCCCCGGTCGTGTAAGCGCCGCACGCCGACCGCGAAACTGGCAACAACCGCGATCAAGATCAAAATGCCCGGAATGGCCAACGCGACAAACATGTTGAGACCGGTTTGCAGCAACCCGTAGCCGATACCCATTGCAACGGCTATCAGTGCGATGATGGCCAGTGTGGCCAGCCAATAATGCTTGCGTGGAATGCGACCGCGAAAAGAGAAGAAATAATCAATCATGGCTGTGCTTCCTCTTGGAGAGTCGAGGCTGGGTGTTGGCGGTATCAGTCGCGCAGCAATTCGTTGATGCCGGTTTTGGAGCGGGTTTTTTCATCGACGGTTTTCACGATTACCGCGCAATAAAGGCCGGGGCCGGGCTCGCCGTTGCCCATGGGTTTGCCGGGCATGGTACCGGCCACGACGACGGAATAGGCGGGCACTTCCCCATAGGTGACGGAGCCGGTGGCGCGATCGACGATCTTGGTGGACTGGCCGATGTAGACCCCCATGCCCAAGACGGCACCTTCACGCACGATGCAGCCTTCCACCACCTCAGAGCGTGCGCCGATAAAGCAGTTGTCTTCGATGATCACCGGACCCGCCTGCAACGGTTCCAAAACGCCACCAATGCCAACACCGCCTGACAGGTGCACGTTCTTACCGATCTGCGCACAGGAGCCGACGGTAGCCCAAGTGTCCACCATAGTGCCTTCGTCAACATAGGCTCCCAAGTTCACAAACGATGGCATAAGAACCACATTTTTGGCGATGTGAGCGGAGTGGCGCACCACGCAATTGGGAACCGCACGGAACCCGGCGGCGCGAAAATGGTTTTCACCCCAACCGGCAAACTTGGATGGCACCTTATCCCACCACGTCGCGGCATCGGGGCCGGATGAGATCACATCCATATCGTTGAGCCGGAATGACAAAAGCACCGCCATTTTGAGCCATTGATTGACGTGCCAGTTGCCGTCTGAACCGGGCTCGGCCACGCGGGCCTTGCCCTCATCAAGCATAGCCAAAGCCTCGGTGACGGCATCGCGCACTTCACCTTTGGTATCGGTGTTGACGTTGTCGCGGTTTTCAAATGCTGTTTCGATCGTGGCTTGGAGGGTCATGACAAGGCCTTGGTATGAGATTGTTTGGAATGTGGGTTCGGAGCCGGTGCATCCGTCATGGGCGTCCTTATACAAGCGCTCTGCGATCAGGCAATGCCGGGCTGGTAATCGATGGAGGGTCGCGAAAGTGTGGCTAGCATGGTCCCAGGAACAGCACTTATCTGTTCTGTTTTGACGTGGCACAACCACAGGGTTAAGCGGTGACATCCAATTCTTTGTGCGATGCACCTTTCATGACAGAACCTCTCCACCGCATGCCTCAGCCCAGAAACCCGCTCAAGCGATCCTCAAAGGACCGCGAGCAGGCCAAAAGCGTGCCGGATACGCCACAAACCCGCTCGCCAGCATACCGGCTGGCTTTTGATGATCCCGATTTCCTGTGCCGCCCTGAAACACGGCCCATCCGCTTGCAACTGGAACTGTTGAAG
>JBCBYZ010000019.1:0-32897 GCA_039815595.1 Pseudomonadota bacterium
AGGTGGTCAGTCCACACATGGTCGATCCCGACGGAGGGCGCATGCATGTCTGACGCTGATCGCGTGTCACCTCTGACCGCTGTTTTAAAGCCGGGAACGCATGGCCATTTGGTTCATGGTCCTGCGGTCCACTTGTCGACCCGTCTTTGCCGTTCGCTCGTGCAGGTTCAGGCCTGGCCGGATACCGGTGCGAAGGTTCAAAACCTCTTGGCCACTCACATTGGGGTGTCGTTGCCGAAAGACCATCAAGCCGTGGTGACAAGCGGTGGGTCGCATATCATGCCTACCGGGCCGGGACGTTTTTGGATCGAAAGCGACCAACTGGATCTTGATGTGGCTTTGCGCGGGAAGATCACCAGCGATCTGGGAGCCGTGACGGGTCTCACCCACAGCCGCGTTGTTGTGACCGTGCAGGGTGAGAAAGCGGCTTGGCTTTTGGCAACCGGCATTGGGATTGATTTTGCGGAACACGCCTTTCCGTCCGGTTCCGTTCGGCTGACCCATCACCACGAAATTGGTCTCACCATTCACCGAATTGATCAGCAAACCTTCGAACTTTACGCGTTCACCAGCTACGCCCGGGGTTTGTGGCACTGGCTCACCGAGGCCGCATCAGAAGTGGGCTATGAGGTGACTGCTGCGTCATAGGCGGCCACAAAAGCTTTCGCTTTTTCGCCAATCTCATCTGGCGACCACCCCAGTTTAAAGATGTTCGATCCGATACCGAAACCATTTGTGCCGGCGCCCAACCATTCGCCAATGGTGTCCACCGATACGCCCCCCACGGCAAGCACGGGCATAGACGGTGGCAATACGGCTTTGATCGCCTTTACTCCGCCTGGCCCGTGCAGCGAGGCGGGAAAAAATTTCAACGCATGGCAACCGGCCGCAATCGCGGCGAAGGCTTCCGTTGGCGTGAAGACGCCGGGGAAGGAGAGACCACCTCGCTTGACGGTTTGGCGGATCACAGCCGGGTCCATATTGGGTGAGACGATCAATCGCCCGCCCGCATCGCACACGGCGTCCACATCTTCTGCGGAAAGCACGGTTCCGGCACCGATGATGCACTGTTCTCCAAACGCATCTGCCAACCGTTTAATGCTCGCCAATGGATCGGGTGAGTTCAACGGCACTTCGATCATGCCGATACCGGCTTCGACCAAGGCTTGGCCCGTTGCCAAAGCCAAGTCCGGTTCCAAGCCGCGCAGAATGGCTACCAAAGGACGGTGGCCTTCAAACAGATCCATAGTGTGCGTCTCCTTAATAGGCCTTCAAGCCGCATTGGGCGGCAGTGCAAGCGAGCGGTGCAAACATCAAAACAGTTCGGCTTCGTGTGCCAACCTGTAAAGAGCAGGCCATATCAAGTCCGTTCCTTGGTGGCTTTGCATCTGCGCGCCCAACACGATCCCTGCGCTTCGGTAGCGTGCAATCAAGTCTCTTGATCCGATGAACACCACATTCTGCACGTCGTAGCCATCCTGCGCGGCGGCTTGAAATTCCATGCCGATCAAAAGACCAGACAACCGCTCGCGACCTTGATCAGCGCCTTGATCGGCCAAGAGCGACCGGGCGCGGAGGTCGAAAAACTGGCGCAACCCGCTGCCACCCGCTGTAAAGATATCCTGAACGGCCTGCCGGAACATGGCACCGCCTGACTGTTCTGAACTGCCGACAGCAACGTCGCCGGTAACGGACGGACGCAGCATTGTATGGCCGGAAAGTGCGCTGAACATGTCGCCCGTCATGTAAGTGTGGAACCGCTCGACGGCTCCGCCTTTGATATGAACCCACTTGCTGTGCGTGCCTGGCAGAACCAGTGTGCCCTCAAAACCGGGACGTGATGCAAGCAAACCGACGATTTGCGTTTCTTCACCGCGCATTACGTCATGATGGTGTGAGGTCTGCATTTTGAGCCCCGGCACAATGGCAACGGTTCGCCCCATATGCTCAAAGCGGCTGAGGTTCTTGGCCAAGCCGTCCATGCTGGTGGGACAGGCCAGATAGGCCGCCTCGTGCCAGCCTTGACGGCTACCCACCATGCCAGCGGCCAGCGCTGGCGCGACCGGCCAATCGGCAACGAGCGCTTCGAACCGTGTTTCAAATCCTTTTTTGTCCAAGACGCCGACGCCACTTTCACCACTGCGCTCGTCCAACACTGCACCGGTCGCGTCCAAAAGGGCCGCGCGGATATTCGTCGTACCCCAGTCCATAGCAATCAAACGACCAGCGGTGCTCAAACGGATTCCAATCGGACGCTCAAGCCGCTTTGGGCGTAGAAGGCGGGCAGTTGCAGTCCAACAGTGGCCAACACACTGCCTGGCAGTTGTAGGTCTCCATCGATCAAAGGGTTGGAGAACAGGCGATTGGCCTTGGCCAATGTTCCGCTCAAAGGCGCGATGGTCACACGATACAGTGTCTCCGCATCCAAACCGGGCACTCGTATCGCGGGAGACACTACGGAACGGGGACGATCCGTTTGCGCCATGATCAGCCGAGCTTGCTGTTGGTCTGTACTCACAATGGCTGCACCGATCAAAGCCGGGTCCACCGTGCGGACGCGGAAAAAATCACCGGTGTGCAGCAGGTCACGATCCGCCTTGTGGTCGGCAATGGCGGCCCGAAAGGTTGTCGTATCCTCCTGGCTAATGTTGGTCAGGTCGCACTCCAGCCCCATGTGCCCGTAGCTCGCGACAAGTGCGCGAAAATCCGCGTGAAAGCCCCGTCCGGTCGTGTGGCACCAGTCCGGTCCGACATGACTGCCCATGACCTCCGGCGGCAGGAAGTGTGAAAACCCGGTTTGGATGCGCATCCGTTCAACAGCATCATTGGAATCGGACGTCCAAAAGCGATGGGTGCGTTTCAAAATCTCAAAGTCGATACGCCCTCCGCCGGAGGCGCAGCTTTCAATTTCCAAGTGAGGAAACGCCGCGAGGATGCGGTCGATCAAACGGTACAGTTCTGTTGTCTGCCGGTGCACCGCAGCATGGCCGGCACCGTCCCCCGGCAGCACCAGATCGCGGTTCATATCCCATTTTAGATAGGAAATCCGGTATTCGTTCAGCAGCGCAGACAGGCGATCAAACAGATAGTCTTTCACCGCTGGATTGGTGAGGTCCAACACGAGCTGATTGCGGCCCGTCATCAGCGGGTATGGGTCCAACTGCAAAACCCAATCGGGATGGGCGCGGTACAAATCGGAATCCGGGTTGACCATTTCCGGTTCCACCCACAGGCCGAACTCAAGCCCTTTTTCGTCCACCACGTAATCTACAATCGGATGCAAGCCGTTGGGATACTTGTCCGGATCGGGCACCCAATCGCCCAGCGAGGTCGTGTCGTCGTTGCGCCCTTTGAACCAGCCATCGTCCAAGACAAAGCGTTCCGCGCCGATTTCGGCAGCCGCATCGGCCAGTGCGCGTAGCTTTCCGTGGTCATGGTCGAAATACAGTGCTTCCCATGTGTTCACAGTCACCGGGCGGGGCTTTTCAGGGTCTGGCAGTTTGAGGATTGCGCTGCGCACATGGCGGTGAAACTTTTGGCTCAGCGCGTTCATGCCGCGACTGGACTGGGCCACGAACAGATCGGGCGTGGTCAGTGTTCCACCGGGGGGCAGCGCACCCTCTCGAGAAAAATGCAGCACGCCCATTTGGAGTTGACACTCCCCGGTGGTCATCCGTTCCAGAACCATGCGGTGATTGCCGCTCCAACCAAGATGCACGCCAAGGCAAGAGCCGGTTTCCTCATCAGTTGTGGGAGTGAGCAAAATAATGCCGGGAAAAGCTTCATGGCTGGTGCGTCCGCGCCGGTTTTCAGCCTTCACCATGCCCATGGGCACTGTGCGCCGGTCGACAGAAAACTCCGCGCACCAGCGACCGTGAAAATGCAGGTATTCGCAAAGATGCTGGGGCACGGGCAGCACCGGCGCGCTCATCCAGTCCACAACGCAGTCCGCATCGCCCGTATTTGTCAGCCGCGAGCGCAGCGTTGCAACACCGGAGCCTGGATGAAGGTCACACTCGATATCGAGCGACAAACCGCGCCACGCGTCGAGGCAATGAAAGGTCACGCCATGGTCGCGTGTCGTGTGGGCTTGATGGGTGAACAGTCCCGCCCAACCCGGCTGGTCAGAGCCTGTGCGGTGCGCGATCAGTCCCGGATGGCCCATAAAACCACGCGCGATTTCCGGCTGCATGGAAACGGGGGCGTTTTCATCCAGCGTGGCATGACCCTGCGGCTTGGCACGGGAACGGGCGAAAGTTTCCGCATCTAAATCTGCGGGCAAACTGTCGCCGAAATAGATGATCTCCGGCAACCCATCGGCCCAGCCAAACAGGACAGTCACCGCCCCTGCGTCGAGGCGATGCGTGTACACATTCCCCACAGCCTTAACCCTTCGTCGCGCCGAGGGTCAGGCCCGCGATAAAGTGCTTTTGTGCGATGAAGAACATGATCACCGGTGGAATGGCGGCCATCAAAGCCGCTGCGGAATAGAGGGAATAGCGGGTGAGGTACTGTCCCTTGAGCGATTCCATCCCCGCAGTGATGGGCTTGGCTTCGTCACCATTGGTCAGCACCGTCGCCCAGAAAAAATCGTTCCAGATGAACGTGAAGATCAAAACCGCCAGAGCTGCCAGTGCGGGGCGCACTAAAGGCAGGACAACGTGCCAGAAAATCTTGAACTCCCCGACACCTTCAATGCGGGCGCTCTCGATCAATTCAAACGGCAGTGCTTTGATAAAATTGCGCATGAACAGCGTACAAAATCCGGTTTGAAACGCGGAGTGAAACAGGATCAAGGCCCACACCGTGTTGTAGACACCGATGTTTTCAGAGAATTCGCGCACTGGAACCATCAGGATTTGAAACGGCACGAAATTGCCCGCAACAAACAACATGAACAACGGAATCGCTAGATTCGCCCCACCCAGAGGGATCCGGTAAATCGCCAGCGCGTAACCGGCGAGGCAGGCGAACGACACGGACAGAATGACGGTGGGCACGGTCACCAGAAACGAGTTGATCAGATATTGCAGCGCTTTGGTTTCGCGAAACACCTGGGCGTAGTTTTCAAGCAACAGAAAGTCGGTGGGCCAGCCAAAGACATTGCCGGACGTGATGTCGCTTTCCGGCCTAATCGATGTCATGAAAATCGCGATCAGGGGCAACAGCCAGACGAACAGCGCGATTGGAACCGCTACATTGTAGCCGATTTGCCAGCCGGTGGCGGACTTTTGGATGGGAGATGGAAACATCAGTGTTCTCCCTTCTCGTCCTGGTACATCCGGTAGAGGAAGTAACTGATATAGATGAGCATGATGGCAAACAGCACCGTTGCGATGGCCGCGCCATAGCCGTAGCGGAAGCCGAACTCTGACAGCGCCACCTCATACATGTAATAGGCCAACACATTGGTGGAGCCGACACCGGGCCCGCCCTGGGTCATGATGGCAATCATATCGAAGGAGCGCAGCGCGCCGATCACGGTCACCACAACGGCGATAAAGGTTGCAGGACGCAATTGCGGAAGGATCACATACCACAACATCCGCCAACCTTTGGCCCCGTCCAGACGGCCTGCCTCCACCTGATCGGGCGACACGTTGTTGAGGCCGGTCAGGTACAAGATCATGCAATAGGCAATCTGCGGCCACAGCCCGGCGGCGATAATGCCGTAGGTGGCGAACTCTTCGCTGGCCATCAGTGCAGGGGGGTCGATCGAGCAGCGCGTTGTGAGATTGCCCATAATATTGGGCACCTGTTCGCAGAAAAAAAAGCCCCACACCTTGCCTACCACACCGAACTCAGGGTTGTAGAACCAGAAGAAAACGAGGCCGACAACAACCTGTGAGATGACGAACGGAAAGAAAAACAGCGACTTATAGAACCGCATTCCCGGCGTGGTTTGGTTTAAGAAAAGTGCAATGAACAAGCCAGCAGGTACGGCCAGCATGAACAGCACGAGCCAAAGAATGTTGTTGGTGAGCGATGTCCAAAATTTTTCGTCATCCCAGAGCCGCACGTAGTTATCGACACCGACGAACTTGGCCTGATCGGCCACCAGACCATCCCACTGATAAAACGACAGCGAAATCGACATGAAAATCGGAACGATCACATAGATCATGAAAAAAATCAGAGCCGGGGCCAAAAACAGCCAAGGCGCGATGGCCAATCGGTTGCGCGCATACCAACTGCGCTCGTCCACCGCGATTGTGCGAGGTCCGTTCGCGGAATTCGAAAGGGTGTCAGACACAGCAGTGCTCATAATCTTGGCCCCATTGCTTTGCGTCCCGTTTCACCAAAGCGCGAAGTGAACTTCGCGGTCAGGAAAAACGGGTGCCCGGTAAAAAACCGGGCACCCGCAAGTGGTCTTATTTGTAGACTTCTTCTTGAACCTTATCGAGGCGCACCAGAATCTCTTCCAGTTTGCTTGGATCGTTCATGAACTGCTGGAAGCCTTCCATGCCTGCCTTGGCCATCGCGGCTGGGGCGTCACGGTCGTAGAACTGCGCCAGGCCGGCAGCGGTGGACACTGTCTGCATGCCCTGCTGAATGAACTTGTCGTCCGATACAGCCGCTTTGGAGTTTGGCGGCAACTGGCCGATGGTCTTGTTCCAAGCGGACTGAATTTCCGGGCGTGCGATGAAGGACAGGAACTTCTTCGCGTCTTCTTTGTTTTTCGCGTTCGCAGGAATGAACAGAGCATCCGCAGGCGCTTCTTCGGCGCGTGGCACACCGGGCGTGATTTCCGGGAACGGGAAGTAGTCGATCTGGTCATAGGTCAGACCGGCGTTTTTAAAGCCGTCCACAGCAAAATTGCCCATCACATACATGGCCGCATCACCCTTGGCGAAAGGTGCGATTGCGTCCTGCCAGGACATGGCGGAGTGGTTTTTCACAAACGCGCCCATGTCGATCAGCTCTTTCCAGTTGGCAAATGTCGCCCGGATGCGCGGATCGGTATATTTGATTTTGCCAGCGGTCAGATCGTTGTGCACGTCGTAGCCGTTGGTGCGTAGGTTGATGTAGTCAAACACACCGGCTGCGGTCCAAAGGAACTTCGTGCCGATGGTGAAGGGTGTCACACCGTTATCGACCATCTTTTGCGAAGCGGCTTTCAACTCGTCCCAAGTCTTTGGTTCGCTAAGGCCCAGCTTGTCGAAGATGTCTTTGCGGTAATAGATGCCCCACTGATAGTAAGAGTAGGGAACGCCCCACTGCTTGCCATCGCGGGTCATAGTTGGCTTGATCGCCTCAAAATTGGACTTGAGGTTTTCATCCGATGCCCAAAGGTCAGACAGATCGGTCATCAGACCGGCATCTGTAAATGGAGCCATACGGTTGCCGGGATACCAAGAGGTTACGTCCGGCGCGTCAGCGGTCAAAAAGTTGCGGATCGCAGTCTTGTGCGCTTCGCGGTCGTTGATCGACACGATGACATTGATGTCAGGGTTTTCAGCTTTGAATGCAGCGACTGCGTCTTCAAAACCCTTTTTAGGGCCGGGGTTTGTGTCATCGAAGATGATTTTCAAATCAGCGGCGAAAGCCGTTGATGCCAGCATCGCGGCAAAGCCAACGACCGCTGTTGCTCTCATGAGCGTCTTGTACATTGGAGTTCCTCCCATTGGTGTCCAATTGGTTCGGTCCGCGCGTGGATACGCAAACCACCGCACTGCGCAGACCGCAGTCCGGTTGAAATAAGTTTCATGTGTGGGAGCTTTGCACGCAAAAAAAACGTCTGGGAACCGCGCGGAGCGGGCCTTCTGTTCTTGTGCGGTATTCCTCCCAAGTCGCAGTGAGCCCTTCCAAAGTGTTCCATTTAGTGGAACTCAATTTGACTATTCAGAATTAAACGGATAGCATCGTCCCCTGTCAAGCCAAGGGAAATTGCGCCCTTGAGTTCGCGACGCAGCAAATTGGGTCTCAAAGACCCCGCTCGCATCTGATGGAAGTGGGCCAAAGGTTTGGGGATGTGTTGGCTTTGGGAGGGGCGACACGTGACGGTGAAGAACAGATCAGCAAACGCGCCGCCGCGTCGGTCAAAACGTGATTTGCCTAGCGGTGGAAACACGCCTGCGACTACGCCTTCGTCTGCGGTGTCTGCGCTTGAAAGCTGGACAGAAACCACGGCCACCCCGCACCCGACCGGCACTTTGGGCAAAGCGCTGGAAGTGTTGGATGTGATTGCGTCGGCGGACCGGCCCGTCCGCTTTACCGAAATTCTCAATCAACTCGACCAGCCCCGCGGCACGCTGCACCGCCAACTGTCCAACCTGGTGGCGGAAGGGCTGGTGACGGTTGACCAGAACCAGACCTATTCGCCCGGCCTTCGCCTGTTGAAACTCGCGGCCCGGGCTTGGTCGCGCAATTCTTTGCGCTCCGTTGCCGCCCCGCATTTGATGGCCCTTCATGAGGCCACCGGTGAGACGGTTCATCTGGGCGTCTTGAATGGTCTGGAAGTCGTCTATCTCGACAAGGTTGAATCGCGCCAATCTGTGCGCATGCACAGCCAAGTTGGCAACGCATCACCGCTTTATTGCACCGGTGTTGGCAAGGCCATGCTGGCCCGCCTGCCGCTTGAAGATGCGGCGGATCGGTCGTCCCGCTTTGCCTACATTCAGCACACCCCCACCACGCTCGCGTCTTCGTCTTTGTTGCTGAAGGAACTTGAGACCATCCGCCAGGACGGTTTGGCGTTTGATCGGGAGGAGCACGAACCGGGCATTGTGTGTGTCGCCGCTTCGGTTTTGTACCCGGAAGGGGAGGGTGTGGCTGGCCTTTCGGTGACCGCACCTGCCTTTCGAATGGGGCCGGACAAGATCACCGAATTCAGCGCATTGGTCCGCCAGACAGCGCAAAATATTGAAGACGAAACAGACGCCCGCCTCGGCCCGCGTCATCAGGAGTAATAAACCATGTCAGGTGTGGAACTCAGTCAGGTCCGGAAGTCCTTTGGTGATGTGGACGTCATTCACGGGGTGGACCTCAAGATCGAAGACGGCGAATTCGTTGTCTTCGTAGGCCCGTCTGGTTGTGGCAAGTCCACCTTGTTGCGCCTCGTATCGGGTTTAGAAGAAACAACCTCCGGTGCTATCGCTATTGGCGGACGCGACGTCACCTATGTAGATGCGGCCGACCGTGGCATCGCCATGGTGTTCCAATCCTACGCGCTTTATCCCCACATGACGGTTTACGACAACATGGCGTTTGGTCTGAAAATGACGGGCCACGACAAGTCGGACATCGACGCCCGTGTGCAAAAAGCGGCTGACATTTTGGAGCTAAAACCGCTGCTGGATCGCAAGCCCAAGGCCATGTCCGGCGGTCAGCGTCAGCGTGTTGCGATTGGCCGCGCCATCGTGCGTGAACCGCAAGTGTTCTTGTTCGATGAGCCCCTGTCTAACCTCGATGCCGAATTGCGCGTGCAGATGCGGTTGGAGATAGCAAAGCTGCACAATGATCTTGGTTCCACGATGATTTATGTGACCCACGATCAGACCGAAGCGATGACCTTAGCCGATAAGATTGTTGTTCTGCGCGCCGGTGTGGTGGAGCAATACGGCTCTCCGCTCGAACTTTACGACAATCCGGACAACGCTTTCGTGGGAGGGTTCATAGGTTCGCCGCGCATGAACTTCCTCAAATGCACGGTCACCACCGCCGATGCGAGCAGCGCCGCCGTGACCATTCCGTCCCTTGGCGATCTTGTGATGACGGTCGCCACCCGTGACCGCACACCAAAGATCGGTGAAGAGCTGGAAATTGGCCTGCGTCCCGAACACTTTGTGGCCGTCGGTGACAGCAAGCTGACTTTCAAAGCGCCAACAACAGTGGTCGAGCAATTGGGCGGTGTCTCATATCTCTACCTCAACATCGGCGCAGGCGAACCGCTCACTGTCGAGCAAAAGGGCCACACAGCCGTGCGTGACGGCCAGATCGCGGAAGTTGGCGTCGACCCCGACCGCGCCATGCTGTTCGACGCCGATGGTTTACGGGTGTGATTGCGGTGTAACTGTTTTTCGTCATTGCGCGGCGCGTTCGCGCCATCCATGACCAACTGTGCAAGCCAGCTCATGGCTTTTCGGGACATGCCCATTAATGACAAATGGGAGAGGCGTTGCTCCCTCGAAAATCCCAAACGACGAAACGATCCTCATGTCTCCATCCTCTCCACAACTCGGCGTTTGCTACTACCCCGAACACTGGGACGAAGCGCTTTGGGAAGACGATGCCCGCCGCATGGTGGCGCTGGGTCTGACGTGGGTGCGGATTGCCGAGTTTGCCTGGAGCCGGATCGAGCCAAAGCGCGATCAGTTCCAATTTGATTGGCTGGACCGCGCCATTGATGTGCTTGCAGATGCAGGCTTGAAAATCGTCATGTGCACGCCAACCGCCACACCACCCAAGTGGCTCGTGGATGAGATGCCAGACATGGTGCCGATAGACCGCGATGGAAAACCGCGCGGTTTCGGTTCCCGCCGTCACTACGATTTTAGTCATCCTGGATATCGCAAAGAAGCCGAACGCATCACGCAGGTAGTGGCGCAGCGATATGGCAAACATCCCGCTGTCCAAGCCTGGCAGACGGACAATGAATACAGCTGTCACGACACGACGCTGAGCTACAGCCCGGCAGCCAGTGATGGCTTTCGCGCATGGCTGGCGCAAAAGTACCAATCTCCCGATGCGTTGAACCGCGCTTGGGGCGCTGTCTTTTGGTCAATGGAAGTGGGCGATTTTGACGAAGTCGAATTGCCCAATCTCACGGTCACAGAGGCCAACCCGTCTCATGTTTTGGATTTTCGTCGTTACGCTTCAGACCAAGTGGTGGCGTTCAACCGCGTTCAAACCAATCTGCTGCGCAAGCTGTCCCCGGGTCGCCCGATCATCCACAATTTCATGGGCCGCACTTTGGACTTCGATCATTTCGATGTCGCAGCCGATCTCGACGTCGCATCTTGGGATTCCTACCCCATCGGGTTTCTGGAACAGTTTGGCCGCGATGCGGCTTGGAAAAATTGGTATATGCGGGCG
Organism: Pseudomonadota bacterium; assembly: GCA_039815595.1. Classification (GTDB taxonomy): domain Bacteria; phylum Pseudomonadota; class Alphaproteobacteria; order Rhizobiales; family Rhizobiaceae; genus Pseudahrensia. The sequence continues at coordinate 11,035 of JBCBYZ010000019.1, forward strand.
GGCGATCCGGACTTTCAGGCGTTCCACCATGACTTGTACCGCGCCTGCGGACGAGAGCGTGATCACCGCCGAAATGAAGGCAACCAAGGCAAAGGGCGTTGGTGGGTGATGGAGCAGCAGCCCGGTCCGGTAAACTGGGCGCCCTGGAACCTCGATCCTCACCCCGGCATGGTACGGTTGTGGACCCACGAGGCCATGGCCCACGGGGCGGAAGTGGTGAGTTATTTCCGCTGGCGCCAGGCTCCTTTTGCGCAGGAACAGTTTCACGCTGCCTTAAACCGCCCTGACAACACTCCCGACCGCGCCTTTGACGAAATCGTAGCTGTGATCGACGATTTGTCCAAACTGCCCGAAGCGCAAACCCAACAGGCGCGGGTGGCGCTGCTGGTCGATTATCCTGCGTTTTGGGCGCTGGAAACCCAGCCACAGGGCGCGGATTTTGATGGATTCCAACTGGTCTTTCGCTGGTATTCCATGCTGCGCCAATTGGGCCAGTCCATCGACATCGTGCACCAAAAATCAGACCTCGCAGGCTATGATCTCATCGCGATGCCCACGCTTCCAATCGTGGACGATGCACTGACCGATCATCTTAAAAACACATCGGCGCAAGTGATTATTGGCCCGCGCAGCGGCTCACGCACCCAGGATCATCACATCCCCTCCAACCTGCCTCCGGGCGCACTCGCCGAAATAACGGGCGTGCGTGTTGAGCGGGTGGAAAGCCTGCGACCGGGTAACAGCGTTCCGGTAGAGGGCGGTGGTGGATTTCATCGCTGGGCGGAACAGATCGAAGTGGATGGCGAGACGCAGGTTTTGCATCGCACGAACGACGGTCATCCCGCCGTCACCCGCAAAGGCACCCTTCACTATGTGGCTGGCTGGCCGGACGATGGTTTGCTCAAAGACTTCTTGGTGCGGTGTCTGGATGCGGCCACCGTGCCCGTAGTCGAAACCGGGGATGATTTGCGTCTTCGGGATCGCGGCAATCTGCGCACCATCGTCAACTACGGCCCGAAGCCCCGCGATGCCCGTGACCTGTTCAGCCGCAAGGACCGCATCCTTGTGGGAGAGCCGGTTCTGGAATGCGCCGGGGTTTTGATCGTGGAACGCCATACGTCATAACGTGCTTGGTACAGGCCCACTGCTGAAACGCTACTGTTGGCACAGCCCCTGCAACGCCGCTCTTAGAGAGCGGCGGAGGCGCGGTGCATGTCCCATTTTAGGACGATTGTTAAATTTGTAGCGATTTGTTTGACGGTTTTGTCTCCCGTTTGGGGACAATTGGCCATGGCCCGCGATTACACTCTACCAGCCAAAAGCTCCGCCGAAGACATTAACGCCGCGCTTGCGACGGCCCAACCGGGTGACCGTGTGGTGCTGGGCGAAGGCTCGTTCGATCTGGCAAGTCCTTTGCAGATCACGCGCGACGGCGTTGCCCTTGTGGGCGCAGGCTCAGGCAAAACCGTTCTTCGCTTTCTGGATGAAACGTTAGACTACATCACTGTCGAAGGGCGACGCTTTGCAAGTGAATTCGCGCTCCAAAAAGATGCACCATTCAATGCAACCACCGTGGTGTTGGCAGCCGGTCACACCCTGAAATCCGGCGATATGATCTATCTGCAACAACCCAACACGCCCGAGTGGATCGCCCAAAACGGCTGGACGAACGTCCTCTGGAAAGAGGCCGAGAAACGCCCGTTCCGGGAGAGCTTGCATCGCGTGGTCAGCGTCCAAGACGGGGCCATCACGCTGGCAACCGCTTTGCCCTTTGCCTTGTCAGCCAAAACAGCGACCGCCCGGCGCGTGGTGCCGCGCAAGAACGTATCCATCTCCGGTTTCACGGTCACATCGAACCTCGGGCCCCCCGTATCGTATGCTTTCACCAACGGGCGTCCTGCAGCGTCCAAACACGCCGCCCTTCGCCTGCGCCATGTCGTGGGTTTTGAAGGCACGGACTTGGAGTTCAAAGACACGCCGTCCTCCGCCATCGTTTTACAAAGCACGATTGAATCCACATTGGACGGGATCATTGTAGATGGGGCCCATAACAAAGGTGGTTTGGGCCACGGCTATGGTTTGGAACTCAAAGAAGCCTTCGACAACCGGACGACCAATTTGACGATCCGCAACATGCGCCACGCCGTTATCTTTTCGGCATGGCATGCGGAAGCGCGCAATTACATCCACGTTCGCCACACCAATCGGGACATCAATTTCCATGGGTCCGTTGACCACTCCAATACGGTGGAAATTGATGAGATTGCCCTGGAGTTTGCCCCCGACCGGTCCCGCTCAAAGCGGCGCAACGTCTGGCCGGTCCTCAGCCCCGGTGGCACCAACCACGCGCGCACTGACTTCCTCAGCACCAATGCTGTGGCCATCAAAAGCGCAAAAGGCTCTTGGCGCGATGACGTGTTGGTGGGTTCCAGCGAGGGCGCAGTGTTTGAAGGCGGCTTTGGCAAGGACACGTTTGTGGCCGCCGGTCACATGCAGATCGTCGACTTTGAGGCGGGTGACCGCGTGCGTCTCGTTGGCGAAGAGACACTCTACGTTTTGGTGCGTGAAGGTGTCGACACGGTCTTGCGCATTGCGGGCCAAGACCGTGTGCGCTTCCTTAACGTGCGGCCCGATCAGATCGACCGCGCTGCCATCGAGTTTACCGAACCGGCTAACACCTAAAGACGCCTATCCAAACAAACGGGCACCTGTGTCCGAGCCGGAAATGTTGGCCCGGAACATGCCGAACAGTTCTGTCCCCATCCCATATTCATTGCCGCTCAAATCGGCGGTCTGAACCTCACGGGCATCCCATTCGGCGGCGTCTATCAGCGCTTCGAGGGTTCCGTTGGTCGCGTCCAAACGCACGATGTCCCCATCCCGTAGCTTGGCAATGGGGCCGCCTTCTTTTGCTTCCGGCGTCATGTGGATCGCGGCTGGCACTTTGCCCGATGCGCCGGACATACGACCGTCTGTGATAAGAGCAACTTTGTGGCCCCGGTCCTGCAACACGCCAAGCGGCGGTGTGAGCTTGTGGAGTTCGGGCATACCGTTCGCTTTCGGCCCCTGAAAACGGCACACAGCAATTACATCGCTGTTAAGCTCCCCCGCATCGAATGCCTTCTTTATGCCGTCCTGCGTGTCAAACACCCGTACCGGGGCTTCGATCACATGGTGAGCAGGTTTGACGGCGGAGATTTTGATTACCGCTTTGCCAAGATTGCCCGATAGCATCTTCAAGCCTCCGTCTGCGGAAAACGGTTTGTCGGCGGTCGCTATTATTTTGTCATTCGCCGCTTGAGCGGGCGCCGGATGCCACGCAATGCCACCATCGTCGGCCAGTTTCGGCTCCTGCGCCATGCCGGAAAGGCCTTCGCCAAAGATGGTTTTTACATCCTCATGAAGATGGCCGCTGCGCAACAATTCGCCGATCAGGAAGGGCAGTCCACCCGCCGCATGGAAGTGGTTTACGTCCGCCAAACCGTTAGGATACACCCGCGCCAGAAGAGGCGTCACGTCCGCCAGATCGGACATGTCTTCCAGTGTCAGAATAATCCCCGCCGCCCGGGCAATCGCCACCAAATGCAACACATGGTTGGTGGACCCGCCGGTGGAGTGCAATCCAATGATGCCGTTTACGATGGCCTTCTCGTCAATCACTTCGCCCGCCGGTGTAAACTCGTTTCCACCGGCTGTGATAGCCAGCGCGCGTTGCGTTGCCGCTTTGGTCAAGCCGTCCCGCAACGGCGTATCGGGGTTGATGAAGCTGGAACCGGGCAGGTGGAGCCCCATGAATTCCATCAACATCTGATTGGAATTGGCAGTGCCATAAAAGGTGCAGGTTCCCGGCGAATGGTAGGAGGCGCTCTCGGCCTTCAGCAGTTCATCGCGCCCGATCTTGCCTTCGGCATAGAGTTGGCGGATGCGCACTTTCTCATCGTTCGGCATGCCGGATGGCATGGGGCCTGCTGGCACAAACACTGCCGGGATGTGGCCAAAGGTCAGCGCCCCGATCAGAAGACCGGGTACGATCTTGTCGCACACACCCAGATAAAGCGCTGCATCAAACATATTGTGCGACAAACCCACCGCCGTCGCCATAGCGATCACATCACGTGAGAACAGCGAAAGCTCCATCCCCTTTTGGCCTTGGGTGACCCCATCGCACATGGCGGGCACGCCGGATGCCACTTGCGCAACGCCCCCCGCTTCCCGTGCCGCCTCTTTGATTTGCTCGGGAAAGCGTTGGAACGGTTCATGGGCCGACAGCATATCATTGTAGGCTGTGATGATCGCCAAGTTGGGCACCACGTCGCCTGCCAGATTGTTTTTGTCCGTCAGACTGCAAGCGGCAAAGCCATGGGCGAGGTTGCCACACGATAGGGAAGAGCGGTGCGGGCCTTGGCTGGCAGCAGCGCGCAACCGGTCCAGATAAGGTTCGCGGGTGGGCTTTGACCGCTCGATCAGGCGTTTCGTGACAGCGTCGACTGCAGCAAGTGTCATGACGAACTTATTCCTTCCAACCGGGCGACTGTTTGCTTCATGCCGCCCAATAGACTTCCACATTGGCAAATGGATGACGCAGCAAATGCCGGATTGGCATGGCGTCGGCGGGGCCGTCCTGCATGGCGATGTCGAAGACTGCGCGTTTTTCCGCCCCTTCAATGTGCAGCACAATGAGGTGTGCCCCTTGCAATGCGGGCATGGTCAGGCTCACGCGATCTTCCCCCAACGTGTCGCCGGTAACGGGAACCACCAGCGCGTCTGCCGCCGGGTCCACCGCCTGCTCCAACCCGCTGGAGGCTGGGAACCACGATGCCGTGTGACCGTCGGTGCCCATGCCGAGCGTCACCACATCAAAAGGGAGCTCTTCATCATCGATCAGTTTTTCTGACGCAGCTTGCGCGGCGGCTGCAGCGGTCAAACCATCTTCGTAGAGCGCAAGAAACTCGGATGCCGGATGATCCGACAGCCGCAGAGCTTCTCTAATCATGCGCCGATTTGCGCGGTCGTCTGCAAACGCTACGCATCGCTCATCAACCAGCGCAAAATAAATCATCTCGCTAAACGGCTCGATCTTGTCCGCCAACATGTTCAGCATGGGTTTTGGTGTGGAGCCGCCCGATAGCGCCAATGAGGCAAACTGGTTTTCTTCCAACCCTGCATAAAGCGTCTGCGCGATCCGGCTGGAGAGAGCATCCGCCAACCCGGCTCTGGAATCGAACGTGTGAAATTCCGCAACCGCCATTACTCGTCACCGTCATTCCAGGTCCGGCCATCCCGTTCGATCAGCGCGATGGATTGGCTTGGCCCCCACGTGCCGGCCGTATAGCCGCGCACAGGTTGGGAGGTTTCATCCCACGCCTCAAAAATCGGGTCGATCCACCGCCACGCGGCCTCCACCTCGTCACGGCGCATGAACAGGGTTTGGTTGCCCCGGATCACGTCGAGCAGAAGCCGCTCGTAGGCGTCGGGGCTGCGCTCTTCAAAGTTTTCAGCAAAGCTCATGTCCAGCGGCACGTGCTTGAGCCGCATCCCGCCGGGGCCTGGATCTTTGATCATGATCCACTGTTTGACGGATTCATCCGGCTGCAAACGCAACACCAGCTTATTGGAAACCGGCAGTCCTGCGTCTGCGCCAAAGATCGCATGGGGCACCGGTTTGAACTGGATCACGATTTCTGACATGCGCATCGCCATGCGCTTACCCGTGCGCAGGTAGAAAGGAACACCCGCCCAACGCCAATTGCCCACTTCTGCCTTCAGCGCAACGAAGGTCGCCGTCTGGCTGTCCGGGTTTCCCAACTCGTCGATATACCCGTCCACTTTGCCGTCCGGGCCGGCCCCTTTACGATACTGTGCCCGCACGGTGGTGGCGTCGGCGTTCGCCGGTGTTACCGGTTGCAGCGCTCTTAGAACTTTCAGTTTTTCATCGCGGATGGCGTCCGCATCGCCGGATGCCGGCGGTTCCATCGCAACCAGACACAACAACTGCAGCAGGTGATTTTGCACCATATCCCGCAACGCGCCGGACTTGTCATAATAGCCAACGCGATCTCCCACGCCGACAGTTTCTGCGACGGTGATCTGCACATGGTCGATGTGGGAGGCGTTCCAGAGGGGCTCGAAGAGCGCATTGGCAAAACGCAGAGCCAGAAGGTTCTGGACCGTTTCTTTTCCCAGATAGTGGTCGATGCGAAACACTTGGTCTTCGCGAAAATACTTACCGACCGCTCCGTTTAGATCGATCGCCGATGGCAGATCCCGGCCCAGCGGTTTTTCAATCACCAGCCGTGAGCGGTCGTCGATCAGGCCGCTGTGTTCCAAACGCTCCGAGATTGGACCAAACAAGGAAGGTCCCACAGCAAGATAGTACGCTCGGATTTGGCCCGTATCCCCGGCATTCAGCATATCGGCAAGCTCGGTCCATCCGCCATCGCCCATGGCATCCACGGCGACATAATCCAACCTGTCCAAGAAACGGGAGACGCAATCAGCTTCACGATACTTCTCGGGCACAAATTCGATCAGCGCGTCTTCGGCAAATTTCCGATACGCCTCGCGGGTAAACCTGGACCGGGCGGCCCCTATGAGACGACAGGCTTCCGGCAACTGACCGTCGCGGTCCCGATGATAAAGCGCGGGCAACAGTTTGCGCTGCGCAAGGTCGCCTGTGCCGCCAAAGAGCACATAGTCAAACGGCTGAACGGGAATAATCTGACGGGTCATGACAGCGTCCTAGTGCAAATCAGCGATAATTTCAATCGATTTAAATTATCGCTCGACGGAAGGCGTTCCGCGCTCACGAACCAAGTGTCTTCTGGAAATAGACGCGATCAAACCCGGCCTCTTTGCGTCGGTCAGTGACCTCAAATCCCAGTTTGGGATAGAGGGCCAAGTTTTCGTGCATCGCGGCGTTGGTATAAAGAGTGATTGTGCCCGCCTCCGCTCTGAGCGCCTTCCTCTCAAGCGCTTCGAACAGTAGCCGAGCCAGACCCCGTCCTTGAAAGGCGGGCATCAGGGCGGTGTTTTCAACGAAGAGCGTCTTGGGTTTTTCGTCCAAGCGCAGCGTGCTTACGCAATAACCCGCCCATTCACCGTCCGCCTGTACGATCTCCACCAAACCGGCACCAATCTGACTTTTGAAATCCGCATCCATCGGCGCAGGTCTACGGCCAATCCGTTCGATGTAACGTGCGTAGGCAGCTTCTGCGCAATCTTCGATGCGCACCAAGTCCGCCTGCACTGCTGCGCGCATCGAAAAACCAAAGTTTCCGGTCAAATCAAAATCATCCTTTTACTGATCGGTTAAATCACCCATGCTTCGCATCAGTGTGACAGAGATGCTTGTGTCTGGGGAGGACATCCATGCGTTTGGAAGGAAAAGTGGCGATTATCACCGGTGCGGGGGCCGGTTTTGGCGAAGGCATGGCCAAGCGCTTTGCCCAAGAAGGTGCAAAGGTTGTGGTTGCCGATTTGGATGGCGCATCTGCAGAACGGGTGGCCGCAGACATTGGCGATGCTGCGGTTGCCATCACGGTGGATGTCGCTCGAGCGCAGGACAATCAGGCCATGGTGGCTGCGGCAACCGGCCATTTTGGCAGGCTCGACATCTTCATTCTCAACGCGGGTTACACGCATAAAAACACCGGTCTTCTGGACGTGGACGAGCAGACATTTGACCGCATAACTGACGTCAATATGAAAGCCTTGTTTCACGCCTCTAAATACATCGTGCCGGTCATGGACGAGCAGGGCGGGGGCGTGATCTTGGCCACCGCGTCCACCGCCGGTTTGCGCCCTCGACCCGGACTGGTTTGGTACAATGCGTCCAAAGCCTGGGTCATCAACGCCTGCAAATGCATGGCTGTGGAACTTGCGCCGAAAAACATCCGCGTTAACAGCCTGTGCCCCGTGGCTGGCGAAACCGGTATGCTGGCGGACTTCATGGGCGAGGACACGCCGGAAATTCGCGCCAAATTTCAGAGCGTCATCCCGCTTGGCCGGTTCAGCCAACCCTGCGACCTCGCCAACGCCGCACTTTATCTGTGCTCAGACGAAGCCGACTTCATAACCGGCGTCGCGCTGGAAGTGGACGGCGGACGGTGCGTGTAAGCAGGTTTGCGGAAACCCGGTTCAACTAAAAGCCTGTTCTAAGTCCGCTATCAGGTCAGTCTGGTTTTCGATGCCGACTGACAGACGAATCAGTGTGTCGGGCACTGTCGCTTCAATCGTGTGGCGGTGTTCGACCAAGCTCTCCACGCCGCCCAAGGACGTGGCGCGTTTGAACAGGTCAAGCTTACCGACAACGCGCAATGCATCCTCGAGTGTACCCCGCACCAGAAACGATAACAGGCTGCCATACCCGCCGGACATCTGACGGCTGGCTATCGCATGCCCCGGGTCAGCTGACAGGCCCGGGTAAAGCACGGTCTCGACACCGACGTGGTTAGCTAGATAGCTCGCAATGGCAAGCGCATTCTCGCTCATGCGCTCCACGCGAAGTGGCATGGTGCGCATCCCTCTTATCAGCAGCCAGGCTTCAAACGCGCCGATGACGGCGCCCGCATCATGCCGGTCGGTTGCGATGGCGGTCCAAGCCGGGTGCGCTGCATTGGCTGTGGCCAAAAATCCCGCCAAAACATCACTGTGCCCATTAATGCCTTTGGTGGCCGAGTGCATCACGATGTCTGCGCCGTGAGTGAGTGGCTGGCTCAAGGCCGGTGTTGCGGCGGTCGAATCCACCACCAGCATGGCGCCCATGGCTTTGGCCACGTGTGCACAGGCGGCAATATCGACCGATTTCAGATAGGGGTTTGAGGGCGTTTCGATCCAGATGAGATCGGCCGTGCCGTCCAAGGCTTTAAGGGCTGCTGCGTCCGATGTGTCGATCTCTAGAAGATCAATCCTCCGCCGTACGCAAAACTCACGCGCCCATTTCGTGGTGCCCCAATATATGCCCGACTGCAAAACGATCCGTCCGCCATTGGATACCGTGCGCATCACTGCGGCCACCGCCGCCATGCCGGAGGGGAACAGCAAGCCGTCCTCCCCCAATTCGGCCTTGGTCAAAATGCGCTCGGCCAGACGCGCCAAGTCGCTGTCGTCACGGGAGTAGAGATGATCTTGCGACAGCGGAACATACGCTCGGTCTCGCACGAAGGTTGTTGAGCTTTGGATCGGCGGCACCACACCACCGGTTTGCGGATCGATCATGCCATCGGCCTGTGCAAAAAGGGTGGCCAAGTCTTGGCGATTGTCTAGGCGATCACGCGATCGATCGAGCTTTGAACCCAACGAAGGGTCGTTGTTATCGGTGGTCATGGTTTTGGCTTCGATCGTGCTTTCATTTGCTGGCGCATCATTTCGCACGGATCACCAATGTTGTCGCGGGGGGTGAAGACAACAAAATCGTAAAGCGGTTTGCTGTCATCGCCGGTCAGGCCGTAGTCCCCAAATGTGAGATCGCCCTGGGACACGTCGATCAAGCCGATGCTCAGTGTGAAAAGGCCCGTTCGAAGGCTCTTCATCACCGCCGGTATGCCTCGGTCATTTCTCGCGTGTCCGTTGCCTGTGATGATCAAGGCTTGGCTGCTGTCCGCACCCTCTATCAGGGCATCTTTGGTCACGCGTGCCATCATGCCGTCGCGAAGCCGTTGCACCAGCGCCATTTTGGGCAAAATCCGCTCCGGCAACATGTTGCAATGGGAATCGGCCATCTCTTTGATGAGCGCAGCTTGAACAGCTTTGGACACCGGCAAGTTCAAGCCTGTTTGGACGACCACAGTCTGGTCGATAGCCTCCAACCCACCACGCGATAGGGCTCGGGTCGTGTCTTCATTCGGGTTGCCTGCGATTAGGCGCGATCCACCCGCCTGCGCGGCTGCAAAGATGGGGGTATAAGCGCTGAAAGACCCCCACCCACGTTTCTCCCATTCCAGCGCTGCGCCAAGCTCTTTTCCAGAAAGCCCATCGGTCGTTGCCCGGTCCAACACGGGTTGAAAGCGCCGGGGCACCATCTCGAACACGGTGACGAACAAGCGGCCTTGAAGGGTCTTGGCCATCGCAGCTTGAATGGCATGGTGATCCGCGTTGGTGTGGGTCTCGCCGACCGGAACTACATCGGACCGATCTGTAGCTTTAAGAACGGCATCCCATGTTGAGGCGGTACCATTGCCCTCAAATATGCGCCCCACCAGAGGGTGATCCTGAAAGTGCTGCGATTGCCAATTGGCACCAAAGGGCGGTCCATCGGACGCTTTGGCGACGCTGAACGTCAAAAACCATGCGCATAGAGCCAAAACCGTTGCCATGAGAGCCGGTCTAAGGGTCGCATTCGCTTGTGAAGCCATGATTCAGCCTTTAGGTTCGCCGCCACCGCGCCCGGGCGGTGGAGTGCCGAGCGGCGTGCAAGCGTCCGCATTGGGAGGGGCATGGAAAGAGTATGTGCACAATGAGTAAGCTCACATGACCAAGACAGCAATGAACACGGTTGTCATCAGTGGCACCGGCGTCTTCACGCCGCAGCAGGCCGTTACAAATGCGGAGCTTGTGACTGCATTCAACGCCTATGCCGACCGCTTCAACGCCACCAACGAGGCCGCGATTGCTGCAGGCGACGTGACGGCCATGCAGCACTCCAGCGAAGAGTTCATCGTCAAAGCCTCCGGCATCGAAAACCGCTACGTGGTCGACAAGGAAGGCGTGCTCGACCCCGAAACTATGTATCCGCGCCTGCCAAAACGTGCCGATACCGAACCCGGGATCATGGCGGAGATGGCGCTGGATGCTGCCAAAAAGGCGCTGGCCGCAGCAGGTCGTGACCCGGCTGATGTGGATGCCGTTATCTGCGCAGCCTCCAACCACGAACGCGCCTATCCGGCCATCGCGATCGAAGTGCAGGATTTGCTGGGCATTGATGGTTTTGGCTTTGACATGAACGTCGCTTGCTCCTCCGCCACCTTTGGCATTCAGGCAGCGGCGGACATGATCCGCTCCGGTTCTACCCGTCGCATTTTGATGGTCAATCCGGAGATTTGTTCAGGCCATCTGGAGTGGCGCGACCGCGACTGCCACTTTATCTTCGGAGACGTTTGCACCGCCGTGCTGTTGGAAAACGCGCAGGACGCTGAGTCCGACACCCAGTTTGAGATCATCTCGACGCGGTGCCTGACCCGGTTTTCAAACAACATTCGCAACAACAACGGCTTTCTGCGCCGGTCCTTGCCGGATGGTCTGACAGATCAGCGCGACATGCAGTTCATGCAAAACGGGCGGCAGGTGTTTAAGCAAGTGGTGCCCATCGTCTCCGATATGGTGCTGGAGCACCTCAAGGACGAAGAGATCGAACCCACCGACCTCAAGCGCATGTGGCTGCATCAAGCCAACAAGTCGATGAATGACTTTATCGGGCGCAAAGTGCTGGGCCGTACGCCGGAGCCGCAGGAACAGCCCAATATTTTGCAAGACTATGCCAATACGTCATCTGCTGGTTCCGTGATTGCGTTTTCCAAGCATCAAGACGGTTTGGAATCTGGCGATTTGGCAATCATCTGTTCGTTTGGCGCAGGCTATTCGGTGGGCAATGTGATCGTCCGCAAGGTCTAAGAGACTAGTTGGAGGAGGGAGACTGTTATGATCTTCGTGGCGCAAACCAAGGCCGGTGATTCGATAACCTATCGTGACACCAAGCGTTACCTCTGGCTGCTCTCCCTCACAGTCCCGCTCGTGCCCAGTCTGGCTGTGTGGCTTTACTTCGCGACGGGCAATCAGCCCATCGTGACCATTCTCCCACTGATTTACTCTTTCGTCCTGATCCCGATTCTGGATTTGGTGTTCGGCGAAGACCCCGCCAACCCCCCGGCTGAGATCGTCGAAAAGATGGCGGAAGACAATTACTACCGCTGGCTGCTCCACGCGTCGGTACCGCTGTTTTGGATTGCGCTGCTCTCCACCGCCTGGCTCATCGGCACGCAAGACCTGCCTGGGTGGGCCGTTATTGCCATGGCCATCAGCACCGGCTTTTCCTCTGGTACAGCGATCACTGTTGGCCATGAGCTGGGTCACAAAACCAACCGTCTTGACCGCTTTTCCGCCATGCTGGCAAACGCGGTCTCGGGCTATGGGCATTTTTGCATTGAGCACAACAAGGGTCATCACACATGGGTGGCGACCCCGGAAGACCCGGCCTCAGCACGGTTGAACGAGAGCGTCTACGCCTTCGCCGCCCGCGAAATCCCGGGCACTTTGAAGCGCGGTTGGCAGCACGAGCGGGATCGTCTGTCTCGCAAGGGCTTGCCGTTCTTCCATTGGCGCAATGAGATTTTGCATGGCTATGCCATCACAGCGACCGTCAACATCGCGCTCATCATCGCCTTCGGCTGGATCATGATCCCGTTTTTGCTGATCCACAATTTCATCGGCTGGTATGCGCTGACCGAGGCAAACTATGTCGAGCACTACGGCCTAAAGCGTCAAAAGCAGGAAAACGGGCGCTACGAACCCTGCCAGCCGCACCACTCGTGGAACACCAACCACGTGGTCTCAAACCTTATGCTGTTTCACCTGCAGCGCCACAGCGACCACCACGCCAACCCCATGCGTCCCTACCAATCCCTGCGCAATTTTGAAGACCTGCCCCGTCTCCCTTCCGGCTATCCGGGATGTTTTGCCCTGGCCGCCATTCCGCCGCTTTGGTTCAAGGTCATGAACCCGAAAGTGATGGCTTGGGCTGATGGGGACATATCGCGGGTGAATACCGGCTAGAGACCGTCCCCGCGCTTCAAACCTATCTAAACAGCTTCGGGAAAAACCGGCCCGTGGTCTCGGTAAACGCACGGTATTCTTCCGCCATGTCTGTCTTGGCAAACTTTGCTTCTTCGTCCCGAGCCGCGTTCCAATAGGTCACGAACATGAAGACGACCGGGACGATGGCCCAGATGCTCCAAGCCGCAATGGCCCAACCGACCCACTGGATGAGATAGGACGTGTAGAATGGGTGACGCACGTAGGCGTAAGGCCCCGTCTTTAAGAGGCCGTGCGGCAGTTTCTCGTCAAATGCGGCCAGCAACCGGGCGTTAGATGTTTCCCGAATGGTGATCCAAAACAACACAAAACTGACGATCAAAAAACCGAACCCAACCGCCTGCGCCAACCAGGATTGTTCGTTGCTGACTGTGAGGTAGCTGAGCCAAGATGCGCTCAGGATCACTAAAGTTGAGATCACCTTCACCCCGCTTGGAGTTTCCGGCATGTCGAAATGGTATCTCAGCGACCAAGTGTGACACCCGATGATTATCCACCCGAGCGTACAAACCAATACATCCCAAACCATGAGAGGAGCCCCTATTCTTCTCTTAGGCAAAAATTAGCGATATCAACCGATTGCAGCTCGTTTGGTCTTAAAACCGGTTCCAAATTCAGTTTCGTTAAGTCCAGCGGGTTACCGTCTTCGCCTTAAGACAGCGCATGCGGACCGGTCACGTTGAGAAGAAATTTCCCCAATTGTCAATTTGGATCAACCCAGACGCTCGCCTATTTGGATCGTCCCGGGCGGGGTACTCCAATCCTGTTTTTGCACGGCAATGGATTTTCCAAAGAGGTGTTCGCCGCCCAGTTTTCCAGCGAGACTTTGGCTGACCACAGACTGTTGGCTTTGGACTTGCCGGGCCATGGCCGGTCTCAAGACGCTTATGATCCAAAAGCCACTTACTCCTACGCCGGGTTCGCACGTGAAGTCGAAGCCTTCATTGCGGAAATTGGCTTGGAGCGATGCATCGTGGCGGGCTGGTCCTTGGGAGGCCAGATCGCCTTGGAGATGCTCGATGCGACGCCCGCTGTAGCCGGTGTGATAGCGTTCGGCGCTGCACCCGCGCCCAACGGGCCGCTCGGCATTCTGCAATCCATGCATCTGAGCAAAATATTGCTTTTGGCCGGCAAAGGCGTGTTCACCCGCGAAGATGCGGAGTATTTTGAGAAGGCCTGTTTCGGCGAACGCACCACTTATCAGTTTGTACCCACATTGCTCCGAACCGATCCGTGTATGCGTCCTAATCTTTCCAAAAGCCTTCTATACGCCTCCGGCGTCAGTCAAAAGCAGCGGCTTGAGCGCTCTCATACGCCTGTCTGTTTGCTGCATGGCCGCGGAGAACCGCTGATCCGAACAAGTTTCATGCGGCAAGTGTCATCTGCAGCGCTTTATGGCGTCACGACCACAATCCTGGAAGAGGCGGGCCACGCTCCGTTTGTTCAAGCGCAAAGCGGGTTCGAACGTGTACTCAAGCAATTCGCAGATGATGTTGAGACAGGCACAGCACTCCTCGCTCCAGCACAAGCGAGCAGGGCTGCGTAAATCTCTGCGCACGCGGCTTTCGGTTTCGAGCGCTTTGACCCCTACAACCTGTCCAGCATTGCGTACCACGTCAGTGCCAACACTTTGAGCGGTTCGCGCATCCACTTGCCGCCGGGAAAGGCTTTGATCTTCAAGTCTTGAAGCAGGCGCACTTGATCGCTGATACCTAAGAATTGTTCCGCAATCATCCGACCCGTGTGGTTGGACAGCATCACGCCATGGCCGGAAAAACCGCCTGCGGTCCACAACCCCGGTTCCAACTCGCGTACAAACGGCATGCGGGGCAGGGTGATGCCCACATTGCCGCCCCAAGCATGGGTAAGAGGGGCGTCCTTGAGCTGCGGATAGACCTCAGCGATCTGCTTGCCTATGGCGCGACGAATGTCGCCGGGTGTGGCGCGGCCATAGGCTTCGCGCCCGCCGAACAGCAGACGATTGTCTTTTGATTTTCGAAAGTACCGCACAACAAACCGGCTGTCGTCCACCGCTTCGTATCCGGGCAATATGTCTGGAAAAGCGTCCAAAGGTTCGGTGGACCCGATAAAGCTCTGGATCGGCAAAACGGCGTCAGCCAGCTCAGGCCTCAGGTCGCCATGATAGGCGTTGAGTGCCAGCAGGCAGCGATCCGCCGTGACGATCCCTTGCCCCGTACTGACCTCAATGGTGCCATCGCCCAGCCGATTGACACTGTTGACCCGTGTGCGTTCGTAGACATGCGCACCATGGCTTGCAGCAGCTTTGGCCAGCCCGATCACATATTTCATCGGGTGGATGTGGCCGGTGCCCGTGTCCCGTATGCCGCCAAAATAATGGGTACTGCCCAAGGCCTTGGCCATATCGTTCCGCTCAAGGTACGAAATCGCTTTATAGCTGTACCGTGTGCTCAGCGCTTCCACGGAACCTTGCGCTTCGGCTTCATATCGCTGCCGGTGCATGGGCGTGAGTTGGCCTGATATGTATTCGCAGTCGAACCCGTGTGTGCTGGCCGTGTCGAGCAGAGTGTTCTTGGCATCTTCCGCCATGTCCCACAGCGCCTTGGCACGTTCAAAGCCCAAGTCCTTTTCGAGATCGAGAACATCCGCCCGCTGGCCGGAGCCCATCTGCCCGCCATTGCGTCCCGAAGCCCCGTCACCAACGCGCTCCGCTTCAAGCAACACCACGTCTACACCCGCCTGTGCGAGCCGCAACGCCGCCGCCAGACCGCAAAAGCCGCCACCGACAATCACAACATCGCAGCGCCGGGAGCCGTCCAAAACGGGATAGGGTGGACGGCCCCCGCAGCTGGTCTCATACCAGGATAGCCCCGGCGCGATGGCGCTTGGGGTCGCGTCGGCGATGCTTCGAGTGGCAGTGTCCTCGGCGTCAGACATTCAGCAGCAGATGCTCCCGCTCCCAGGGAGAAATCACTTTCATAAAGGTCTCAAATTCTTCCCGCTTGATCGCCGCATAGACGCCCACAAACTCCGCACCCAAGAGATCGATGATCGCCTCATCGTCTTCAAACAGAGACAGCGCGTCGAGCAATCCGCGCGGCAGATCGTTTTCCCCCTCATTGGCCGCTGCAGCGGTGGCGGATCCAGGAATGAGATTTTGCGTCAGCCCCAGCAGGCCGCAGGCGAGGGATGCGGCGAGCGCCAGATAGGGGTTGGCATCAGACGACGGGATACGGTTTTCCAGCCGCCGCCCCGCCGCATTGGACTGGGGAACCCGCAGACCGGTGGTGCGATTGTCATATCCCCAATGCACGTTCACTGGGGCTGACGTGTTGGTGGTCAGTCGTCGATAGGAGTTTACGTAAGGCGCCATCATCACCAGCATACGCGGCACATAGTGTTGGGTGCCCCCGATGAAGGCGCGGAAGGCTTCCGTCTCTTCGCCTTCGGTATCGGAGAAAATGTTTTGGCCCGTCTCAACGTCCACAATCGATTGGTGAATGTGCATCGCTGAACCCGGCTGCCCCTCAATTGGTTTCGCCATAAACGTGGCATACATGCCGTGCTTCAGAGCCGTCTCGCGGATCGTGCGTTTGAACAAAAAAACCTGATCGGCGAGTTCGATGGCATCGCCATGGTTGAGATTGATTTCGAGCTGCGCCGCCCCTTCCTCGTGGATCAGGGTTTCGATCTCCAAGCCTTGCGATGAGGAATAGTCGTATACATCGTCGATCAACTCATCGAACTCGTTTACCCCTGCAATGGAATACCCGTTACCGCCTGTGATGGCGCGGCCGGAGCGACCGATGGGCGGTTGCAAAGGCAGGTCCGGGTCCTCGTTGGTTTTGACCAGGTAGAACTCGATTTCGGGCGCGACCACAGGTTTTAGACCGCGCTCCGCGTAAGCGTCTAAAACCCGGCGCAACACATTGCGCGGTGTGTAAGCGACGGCTTGGCCACTGTGGTCCTGCATGTCGCAAATAATTTGCGCAGTGGGATCGCTTTCCCAAGGCACCGCACAAAGCGTGGACAGATCCGGCATCAGTTTCAGATCCCCGTCGGCAGGCGGGTAGTGAAACGTATCGGACTCCTCGGGATAGTCTCCCGCGATGGTCTGCATGAAAATCGAGGACGGCAGCGCCAAAGTATTGGCGCTCAGGAACTTGGACGATGGCATCATCTTACCGCGCGCAACACCGGCAAGGTCCGGTGTGATGCATTCAATGTCCTCAATGCCGCGCTGCAACAGCCATTGGGCTGCGCTCTCATAGTCCTTCACCCCACGTAAAGACTGCATGGTCGGCGACTGTTCGAGTTCGGATTTGTCTGGGTCTGCCAACGCGCTGTCAGGGTCACTTTGGCTTGGATGCGCCGTCATGGAAACAGGGCTTTCTTTGCATTGATTGGCCACAGAATAGGCCAGCGCTGGACCAGACGCAAAGCCAATTGACGGGCTGATGAACTGCCAGATTTTCACACGCTACGGCGTTTACCATCCTACCAAACGGGGTCGGGTTTATGCCCATGAAACAAGGGAGCGTTAACCGTAATCGTCGTATCGTCCTCCCTTGAAGTCAGGGGAAAGACGAGCAATGGACAACTCCACGCTTTTAAGGCGCATCGGTGCAGCCAAGGGCAACGCCCCTAAGCCCACCGCTCAACCGGGCGTGCAGCCAACTGCCCAACAATCAGCGCAGCCGAAAGTGCAGCCAAACCCGCAGCCCGTGGCTCAACCGCAGGCCAACGCTGCACCGCATCCTTCTGTTTCCCCACAACACCGTGCCACAGAGTACCGTCCTGAAGAGCAACGTCTTGCCACTGCCCAGAATGTGCCCGGCCATGTAAATCCAAACCCGATAGCGTCGGCGATTCCTCATCCTGCAATCGCCCAGCCCATGGCTGCGCTGCAACATCCCGTCCATGCGGCTCAACAGGTCGTCGCACAAAACGCCGTTGCCGCAGCGCAGCCACCTCAAAGCGTGGCGCAACCGGCCGTGGCGGCCATTCAACCGGGCACTCCGGAAGCGCTCATGTCGTTTCGGCCCGTACCGGCCGACGAAAAAACGACCGGTCCTGACGGCCAAGATGCGCCACGCCCCATGCGTCGGGAAGATCGACCTAAGGCCTTTGTGATTGCGTGTAACGGCAGCATGGCAGTGGTGCAGGGTGACACGTCCTGTATCGATACTGTCACGGGTCTGACTTGGGCTGTCGGGCGCATGCTCTCCATCGTGGTGGGCAAGAGCCGCATCGTTGGCATGATCTGTGATATCGACATGCCAAAGGGTGAGTTCACCCCCGAAGGCAAATCCATGTTGCGCTTTGAGGTGGAGCTTCAGGGCGAGGTCCAGGAAAAAAGTGACGGTTCGGTCGCCTTCCAAAAGGGCATCACCTCCTATCCTGGTGTCGGTTCCATCGTGCACCAAATTCGCGCCGGTGATCTGGCTGCAATCTACGCTGCCACGGGGTCTTCCAACGCTGTGATTGGCGCCCTGTCGCAGGACGATTCCATCCCCGCTTATGTGGACGTCCCCGACATGTTGTCGAAGCACTTTGCCGTTTTGGGCTCCACGGGTTGCGGAAAGTCCGCCTCAGTTTCGCTCTTGCTGCACGCCGCGCAGGAAATGGTGCCAGATTTGCGCACCATCATTTTGGACCCGCACAACGAATATTCCCGCGCTTTTCCGGACGCCAACACGATTGAGCAGGCCAACCTCGACCTGCCGTTTTGGATGTTGCAACTGGAAGAATATGCCGAGTGCCTGTTTCGCGGAAAGCCCATCGTCCACGAAGAAGTGGACGCGCTCCGCGAGTTTATTCCAGACGCCAAAGCCAAGTTCCGGCTCGGTGATGATAAGTTGCGCACCCGCCCGGACAGTGCCTCCAACGCGTTCACGGCGGACACACCGGTTCCCTACCGCATGCAGGATTTGCTGGCCCAGATTGATGAAGAGATGGGCTTGCTCGATTCACGCTACGACAAGACGATCCTTAAAAGCCTGAAATCGCGCATCAATGCCCACTGCAACGATGCGCGCTACGCTTTTATGTTCCGCCATCGCACGATTGAGGATATCGCAGCTTGGGTGGTTGGCACGTTTTTCAACCTGCCCGGACAGAACACGCTCACCACGATCATCCAAATGGCAGGTATGCCGGCGGAAGTTGTGAACGCGGTTGCCTCGGTTCTGTGCCGCTTGGCGTTTGAACTGGCCATTGCGGCCAAGGGCAATTTAAAAATCCTCGTCGTGTGCGAAGAGGCCCACCGCTACGTGCCGTCTGGCAAGGACGCCTTTGAACCGACCCGTCGGGCCATCGCGCGTATTGCCAAAGAGGGCCGCAAATACGGGTCTTTCATGGCCATCATCTCCCAACGCCCGTCCGAGCTGGACCCCACGATCCTGTCCCAGTGCTCCACCGTGTTCTCGCTTCGGCTGACAAACGATTTTGACCAAGAGATCATCAAGAAAGCTATCTCGTCGTCGTCCGCCAGCACGATTGCCTTCATCTCATCGCTGGCCAACCGGGAGTGCATCGCCTTCGGTGAGGGCATGTCGACGCCCATGCGCATGCGCTTCCGCATGTTGCCCAAACAGTGGTTGCCTGGCGCGGAAGCGGACGTGTTTGGCAACTCACAGCCGGTGCGCGACATGGCCTCGGCGCAAGCCGTGTTCAACCGCTGGCGTGCGGTGGGATAATCTCGCAAAAATTCTTTTTTGGCCCAACGGCTGACAAACCAATTTGGCGCACTACATAGCATCCATCGTAAATTACCGATGAAAGCGCCAGCTATGAGCGACACACCCGCAAATCAACCTGCCGGATACGAACCTCCCAAGGTCTGGACCTGGAACCAAGACAACGGTGGAAAGTTCGCCAACATCAACCGGCCCATTGCCGGTGCCACTCATGAAAAAGATCTGGAAGTCGGCAAGCACCCGCTGCAACTCTACTCGCTGGCCACGCCCAATGGTGTCAAAGTGACAGTGATGCTGGAAGAGCTTTTAGCGGCAGGTCACACCGGTGCTGAATACGATGCCTGGCTTATCAATATCGGTGAGGGCAACCAGTTCTCTTCGGGCTTTGTGGACGCCAACCCCAATTCCAAAATTCCTGCACTCGTGGACCATTCCACGGACACGCCAACCCGTGTTTTTGAGTCCGGATCGATCCTTGTTTATCTCGCAGAAAAGTTCGGGGCCTTCCTACCCACCGATCACAAGGCGCGGACTGAGACCATGAACTGGCTGTTCTGGCAGATGGGCTCAGCGCCTTATCTGGGCGGCGGATTCGGTCATTTTTACGCCTACGCCCCGTTCAAACAGGAGTATCCGATCGACCGTTTCTCCATGGAGGTCAAACGCCAACTGGATGTGCTCGACCGCCACTTGGCCGATAACGAGTACATGGCTGGCGCGGACTATACGATTGCCGACATGGCCATCGCGCCTTGGTACGGCTCTGTGGTGATGGGTACGATATACGGTGATTCCGCCACATTCCTGTCCGTTCACGAGTACGAAAACCTCATCCGCTGGACCAAACAGGTTATGGAGCGCGAGCCCTATCAGCGGGGCCGCATGGTCAACCGCGCCTTCGGGGAACTGTCCGAACAGCTGCGCGAGCGCCATGACGCCAGCGATTTCGCCACCAAAACGCAAGACAAGATCGAAGCTGCCGAAGCCGCCGAATAGGTTTTAAAATTTCGAAGTCACTGCCGATTGGGCCGTGTGCTGTCAGTCAGCACTCGGCCCTTCTTTTGTCTGGTTGCGCATCCGCTTAAGCAGAGGTGTGATCATGGGCACCAACAGACACGCTGCCGCGATCAGCAGGATCGAAAGGGTCAGCGGGCGCTCCCACAGGAATGACCAACTGTCATTGTTGATCAGCAGGGCGCGGCGCAGATTCTCCTCCATCATGCCCCCAAGAATGAAGCCGAGGATCATCGGCGCCATGGGGAAAGAAAGCAGCCGCAACACGGTGGCGGCAAGCCCGAACAACACCATGAGCTGTATATCGAACGTGTTGAATGAGACGAAATAAACGCCAATCAACGAGAAAAAGAGGATGAGCGGCAGCAGAAACCGGGTCGGTATCGCGAGAACCCGGGCGATGTATGGGATTAGCGGCAGGTTCAATATCAGCAACACCATGTTGCCCAACCACATGGAAATGATCACGGACCAAAACACGTCCGGCTGGTCGATATAGAGCCGTGGGCCGGGTTGAATGCCGTAGCCGATCAACGCGCCCAGCATGATGGCCGTGGTGCCTGAACCCGGTATGCCCAGCGTAAGCAATGGCACGAAGGAGCCGGTCGCGGCGGCATTGTTGGCGGTCTCCGGCGCTGCCAAGCCGCGCACGGACCCTTTGCCAAACTCTTTGCCTTTTTCTGCTCCGGCGATGCGCTGTTCCGTGCCGTAGGCGAGAAAACTCGCAATCGTCGCGCCTGCACCCGGGAGAACGCCGATCAAAAATCCAAGCACCGAAGAGCGTCCGATCACCGGTACCATTTCTTTCACTTCTTCTCTGGTAACGGCCATGGAGCCCAGTTCGGAGGCTGCCTTCCGCTCTTCCTCACGCTTGGCCTCATCCACTTTTTTGATGATTGCCGACAAGGCCTCTGACAGCGCAAAGGTTGCCATGACGAGCAACAGGAACGAGATGCCGTCTACCAAATCTAACATGCCAAGCGTAAAGCGCGGGACGCCCACCGTCTGGTCTGTGCCCACGGTGGATAACATCAACCCAACGACGGTCATCAAAAGGGCTTTTAGGACTTCGCCCTTACCGGCAAAGGCGGCGACGGCCGACAGTCCAAGCACCATAAGTGCGAAATAGTCGGTCGACTGGAACGACAGGGAAACCGACGCCAGATAGGGCGCGGCGACCAAAAGCATCAGCGCGGCAATCACGCCGCCAGAGAACGACGAGTAAGCAGCAATCGCCAGCGCCTTACCGGCCTTGCCGGATTTTGCCATGGGATAGCCGTCAAATGAGCTCGCCACCGTGGAAGCCACCCCCGGCGCGTTGATAAGGATTGACGAGGTGGAGCCGCCAAAGATCGCGCCATAATAGAC
>JBCBYZ010000014.1:0-37010 GCA_039815595.1 Pseudomonadota bacterium
AAACTATAGCTTGGCACCGCAAACCGTCAGGGGACGGGATTGGGGACAGACCAACAGCCCGGTGCTTTCCGCACCGGGCTTTTTTTTGCCTTACGTCGAGAGGTGGCACCTTGAAGGTACGGCTGATGGCGTGTGTGATTTACAGCAGCATTTCCCACATTCGGCAATCTGCACTAAGACGCGGTATTCGCCCCTGTGGGTCTCGCTCATGCCGAACACGCCGCACATGAACAACAGGCTAGACGATCATACGCCCCAAGACGACAACAGCTTCCAGCCGGACACCGGTTCGGACCAAGAGCCGCTGAAGGCGCAGCCCACGCCACCGATTTTCAACCTGCCGGGGGTTATTGTTGTGCTGGCAGGCGTCATGGCCGCCATCCATGCGCTGGTGACATGGGGTCTATCGGATCAAGGGTTCACAACTGCGCTTTTGCTGTTCAGCTTCATTCCCGCCACGGTCACGCAGACGTTTTCTGATGTCCCCAGCGCTTGGGTGGCGGTGTGGACACCCGTCACACACGCTTTTTTACATGGCGATTGGCTGCATCTGGGGGTCAATGTAGTCTGGCTGGCCGCTTTCGGTTCCGTCGTGGCGAAGCGCTTGGGCCCACTTCTGTTTTTGATCTTTTTTGCCTTGGGTAGTGCGTCCGGCGCGCTGGCTCACTTGTTGTCCCACGGCGCAGCTATGGTGCCAGTGGTGGGAGCGTCCGGCGCTGTTTCCGCCTGCATGGGAGCTGCAGTGCGCTTCGCGTTCACACGGGCAGGGGTGTCACGTCATCCGGAGACAGCTCGGCGTTTGTCGCTCATCGAGTCGTTTCAAAATCCGGCCATCGTGGCTTTTGTTGCGATCTGGTTTGCCATGAACTGGGTGTTTGGGTCCGGCGTTATCGCCATTCCGGGCGCGGAAGGGGCCATTGCATGGGAGGCCCATGTGGGTGGATTTTTGTTTGGCCTTTTGGGTTTCGGCCTGTTCGACCTGCTGCGCCCGAAGCGATTGCGGTTCTCGTGAGCGCAAGCACTCAAGACCCGCTGGCGGGAACCTCCGCGAGGTCCGCCATCCGCGCGATTTCATTCTTGGCGGCCTTGTAACCCAGATCGATGATCTCTTCGGCCCGGTGAAATTCCGCCAGCCCAATCTCCCCGACCCGGGGACGTATTGTGAGGTCCGGTGGATCCCCCGCCAAGCGTGAACGCGAGATACGGTCCTGGATTATGTTGAACGATTGAACCATCACGCCGGTAAACCCCAGCACTTGGCCCATGCGGGAAGCGCCGGACTTTTTGCCCAACTTGCGTTCAAACGCCCGCGCCACCGCATCTGTGTTTTGATTGCCGTCTTCTGACGAGACATCGCGCACAATTGTGCCGCGCCCAAACACATCGGACGACAAGTTGACGGCTACCACCGCGTCCGCCTCATAAGCCCGGCATACCGGTACGGGGACGGGGTTCACCAAAGCTCCATCCACCAAGAGACGGTCTCCCATCAAAACGGGTTCAAACACGCCGGGCAGGGCATAGGACGCACGTATGGCGTCGATCAGCGGACCTTTATTGAGCCAAATCTCATGACCGGTGGTGATTTCCGTAGCCACACAGACCAGTGGTTTGGGCAGCTTTTCCAAACGCAGGTTGCCCAGATGCTCTTCCATACGTTCGGCCAGACGATAGCCCGAAATCAGCCCCGCACCGCGCAGGCTGAAATCGAGGAAACCGACAATGCGTCTGGGGGTCAGGCTGAGGGCGAACTCTTCCAACTCGTCCAGTTTGCCGGCCAAATAGCAAGCACCCACCAGGGCACCTATAGACGTGCCGGCAATCATTTTGACGGGAATATGCGCCTCGTCCAGCGCGCGCAGAACGCCTATGTGAGACCAGCCGCGGGCTACGCCCCCGCCAAGCGCAAGGGCAATGCCACGTTCGCGCTGGCCAGTCGTATGCCCTATAGGATGCAGAGCATTCGACCCGTCACCGCCGGCGCCAACATCCACGCCGAAATCGGAGTTTCCATCCCGCCCGCTGTCCTTCGCCGACATCAGTCCCGCTTTATCCGTCGTCCCATCCATGGAGATAGGCTGGCGCAAAGCGGTTAAAATGTCATGCGTGTTTGAGACTTATTGTTATCAACACAGCGGGAGCGACGTCTTCAACGTGGCGCGGCCCGGTGGAACTAGCTGCTATAGACGTCCTTGGGGTCAAAAAGCGGTGCGTCTTCGTCCATCACCAGCGCCGCTTCACCGTTCTCCAGCACCACCTTGCGGTAAAAGCAGCTCTTGCGCCCTGTGTGGCATGCCGCGCCATGGCCTTGCGCGTCCACACGCATCCAAATGGCGTCCTGATCGCAGTCTACGCGCACCTCGCGAACGGCCAATGTGTTCCCGGACGTTCCACCCTTGTGCCAAATTTTCTGGCGGGATCGGCTGTAAAAATGCGCTTCACCTGTTTCCAGAGTCAGTCGCAGAGCCTCCGCATTCATATAGGCCACCATCAGCGGCTGCCCCGTATTCGCATCCGCCGCCATGGCCACAACCAGGCCTTGCGCGTCATAGCGCGGGTTCAGCGTCAGGCTGGTTTCGTCGTGTGATGAAGACACGGTGCAAACCTGTATTTGGAGTGTCTAGGCGCGCTGGCCGTTGACCATCGTCATGAAGTGCACCTGCTCTTGGACATCGTCCTTGTAGGCACCGGTGAACGTGGATGTCAGCGTGGTTGAACCCTGTTTTCGAATACCGCGCATGGCCATGCACATGTGCTCAGCCTCAATGATCACGGCAACGCCACGAGGCTCCAAAACGTCTTGGATTGAGTGCGCCACCTGTGCCGTCATGCTCTCCTGGGTCTGCAAACGCTTGGCAAAGATATCGACCACGCGTGCGATCTTAGACAGACCCAACACTTTGCCATCTGGAAGGTAGCCTACGTGAGCCTTGCCGATAATGGGCACCATGTGGTGCTCGCAATGGCTGAAAAACGGGATATCGCGCACGACCACCATGTCGTCATACCCTGCAACCTCTTCAAACGTGCGGCCGAGCACCTCTGCTGGATCGTCTGTATAGCCGCCAAACAGTTCGCCATAGGCTTTCGCAACGCGCGCTGGCGTTTCGACAAGACCCTCCCGCGTGGGATCGTCTCCCGCCCAGAGCAACAGCGTGCGGACGGCCTCCTCGGCTTCCTTTTGGGTCGGGCGGTTGATGGGCAAGGCTGTTTCGTCAGAATCCGTCGGGATTTTATCTTTGTCGACGATCTGGTCCATTGGGTATTCCACTTCGGCTTTATGCGAGGGTGACTGGTTGGTTTTTAAAACCGAAGCCACTCAAGCCGACCTCCCAAAGAGCATGCGTGGGACCACATACCGAAGGCTTGATTGGGTTCCGGGGCCTTTCGGCACGGTGACCTTTCATATTGGGTCAGGATACTAATGAGCCACAAGCGATCGCGCTCTTTTGGACCATTGTTCCTCCCGACAACCACGCCTAATATAGAGAGGAACGGGCGCGTGCCAAGTTGAAACTCATGTCTGTGACCCGTCATCACGCTTGGTGAGCTTCGTGGAGACTCGGTTTTCGCGCTGCAAAAGCACTTTGAGATGGAATTATGAGCATAAACGCTGTCTACAACGCCAAAATCCTCGAATATGCCGGCACTATTGGTCGCATCGGGGAACTCGACGCACCGGATGGCAGTGCCAAGGCCCATTCGAAATTGTGCGGCTCAACGGTAAGCGTCGACATCAAAATCGAAGATAGTCTGGTCACCGATTACGCTCAAGATGTGAAAGCGTGTGCATTGGGTCAGGCGTCAGCCGCCATCGTCGCCAACAACATCATTGGCGCAACGGGCGACGAACTTCACACGGCTTTGGCACAGTTTCGCGCCATGCTGAAGGAAGATGGTGCAGCGCCGGTGGGGCGGTTTGCGGAGTTGAAATTTCTTGAACCGGTGCGGGAGTACCGGGCCCGCCATGCCTCCACACTTTTGGCTTTGGAAGCCGCGGTAGAAGCATTCGACAAGGCCCAATCGGCCAGAAACGCTGCCTGACATGCTCGAAAGTACTGCTTGTTGCCCAGCTTGCGTGGCAATCTGTGAGCACTAGCCGCTACTCGCGCAACTACCGTGGCTCGTGGCGCAAGACGCCTGGTCGGTTGTTTGGCGTTGGGCTGATCCGGTTTTACCAACTCACTTTGAGCGGCTTTGTCGGCAATTCGTGCCGCCATATCCCCACATGCTCGGAATATGGCTACGAAGCCATCGCCCGCCACGGTCTTTTGCGCGGCGGTTGGCTGACCGCCAAACGCGTCGCCCGATGCGGCCCCTTCAAAAGGTTAGGCGCAACGCATGGTCACGATCCCGTGCCGGATTAGGCATCCCAGCTCAGCCACGACCAAGCATTAACTATAAATTACCCATTTTTCGCCAATTTTCCGGCGGGGGCAGCGCGTATCTTTGTATTGGGTGGCGTCAAACTCACGTTGATACACTAAAGCGCTCGCACAATTGGGGTCTTTAGTATGGCGTATTTGGATTGCAAAAAATTCAATCTGATTTCAGCAATGATACTGACGGGTTGTTTGGCGTCAGCAATCGAGCCGGTCCACGCATCGTGGACCAAAAAGGCTGCGCCAGATATCCTCACCTTTAGATCCCCGTTTGCCGGTTCCAAAGCACCAGAAACAGCGCAGCACATTACTTTGGTGTTGGCCGGGGATACCGGCTACGCCCCGCATCGCGCCTTACCGCGCCCCAATACAGTCACAAAACACGGCCGGACGCTCAGTTTTGCTGACACGACAAGACTGATCGAGCAGGAGATCAACGGCGACATCAATTTCGCAAACATGGAGACGGTTGTGTCCGACCGCACCAGTTTGCGCCCCCGATCAAAGGCCTTCAACTTCATTACCCATCCCAATGGCGCGAAACACTTGGTGCGGGCTGGCTTTAATCTGTTCTCCATGGCCAACAACCATTCTTTTGACTACGGAGCGGAAGGCGTCCGTGAAAGCGTTGTCCATGCCAACGCCCTGTTGGGTCATGGTTTACTTGCCCATGCAGGCATAGGGCGCAACCGGCAGGAGGCAGCCAAAGCGCCGGTTTTTACGGTCAAGCAAACGCGGTTCGCATTTGGCGCCATCGGGATTGGAGCGTCCTCCGGCGGCATTCAAAGGGCTAGGAAAGCCCGACCGGGTCAGTTGAATTTGCGTGATAGCAGTGATGTTTCATTGCTCATGAACAATCTGCGGCAAGCCGATGCGCAGTACAGGATTCTGTCCGTCCATCAAGGACCAGAGCGGGTGATCCGGCCTTCCTCCTATGAAGTCGCCACCATCAAAAAAACCAAGCTCAAGCA
Source organism: Pseudomonadota bacterium (assembly GCA_039815595.1). Taxonomy (GTDB): domain Bacteria; phylum Pseudomonadota; class Alphaproteobacteria; order Rhizobiales; family Rhizobiaceae; genus Pseudahrensia. The sequence continues at coordinate 5,354 of JBCBYZ010000014.1, forward strand.
AGGTGACATCGATCTCTATGTCGGCCACCATGCTCACGTAACACGCGGCGTGGAGCTCAACGGCGAACGTTTGATCATCTACGGTCTCGGCAACTTCCTGCACCACGGAACGGCCAACATGGCCGGTAAGGGCGGGTGCCGAGACTACAGCGTGTTGATGCGCGTCCATTTGGTGGCGGACCAGCCGGGTTCCAAACCGCAACTGGCCGCACTGGAAGCTTTGCCCATAACCGCCACTCATATGCAAACCAAACGCATGGAACCGGCCAAAGCGGCGCAGCGCATTGCCGTGCTCAACGGTCTTGCAGCCCAGTTCGATCAACACAGCGCTGGCCGCAAAGGGGTGCGCTTTGATATCCAATCGGACGGACGGGGTCTGTATTGCTCGCCCGCCGCAAACGGCCATTCCAATACTCGAAATCTCTGCGCCGCCCACAGGCCGCACATGACCGCATTGAACAATACCTATGCGAGAGCACTAGCAACCTGCGGCCGTTCTTACCGGTTCAAACGTCCTGCTCCGCTGGTGATGGTAAAGAACCGGCTGAAACGGATGAAACCAGCGCAAGTGGCCGCTTTGGAAACCGTATCGCTGCGTGGCACTGATCGTGCACGAACGGGTCGCGCAAAATTGCCCGCGATCACCCCACGCCCCGATTTTAGCAAAATGACCAAAGCGCAAGAAAAAGCGTATTGGACAAAGGTTTGGTATCAAAAGCAGGCCCGCAAACGGGCGCGCAAGCTGGCTCGCAGTGGTGGCTAAAACACGCTGACCATCCCCAAACATCGCATGAGCCAAGCAAGATCAGCAGGATCCATCCCATCTCCGTTGACCTGACCCCGGCAGTCGCTTACACCCGCGCCCGTAAATCAACCACCCGCGTTGTATGCGGGACTGGATAGCAAGGAGCGACTGCCATGGCCGATAGCGCCAATTCTTCCTCTATTGATCTTGAATTTCCTGACGGGTCCGTTCGTTCCTTTGAGGGCGGGACCACCGGCTATGCAATTGCCGAAGGCATTTCCAAATCACTGTCAAAAAAGGCCGTGGCCTGCACCTTAAACGGTGATCTCATCGATTTGTCAGAACCGATTCAATCTTCTGGGAAAATTGAAATTGTGACCCGCACGGATGAGCGTGCGCTGGAACTGATCCGGCACGACTGCGCCCACGTTTTAGCCGAGGCCGTGCAGGAAATCTGGCCGGACACGAGAGTGTCCATCGGGCCGGTCATCCAAAATGGGTTCTACTACGACTTTGACCGTGCCGAACCGTTTACGCCGGAAGACTTGGTGGTCATCGAAAAGAAGATGGCCGAAATTATCCGCCGCAACCAGCCGTTCACCCGTGAAGTGGTGAGCCGTGAGCACGCGCGCGATCTGTTTGAACAGATGGGCGAGCCTTACAAAGTGGAATTGCTCGATGCGATCCCCGAAGGCGAGGACGTGAAGCTTTACCGACAGGGCGAGTGGACTGACCTATGCCGTGGCCCGCACATGCCGGCCACCGGCCACATAGGCAATTCGTTCAAACTGATGAGCGTGGCCGGAGCCTATTGGCGCGGCGACAGCAACAATCAGATGCTGTCTCGCATTTATGGGACGGCGTGGGCCGACGACAAACAGCTGAAAAACTACCTTCACATGCTCGAAGAGGCCCAGAAGCGTGACCATCGCAAACTTGGGCGCGAGATGGACCTGTTCCATTTTCAGGAGGAGGGACCTGGCGTTGTGTTCTGGCACGCCAAAGGCTGGAAGGTCTTCCAAAACCTCGTGAACTACATGCGTCGCCGCATTGAAGATGATGGCTATGAGGAGGTGAATGCACCGCAAATTCTGGACAAGGCTTTGTGGGAAACGTCCGGCCACTGGGGCTGGTACCGAGAAAACATGTTCACCACGGTCACCGAAGATGACCGCGAGTTTGCAATCAAGCCGATGAATTGCCCCGGTCACGTGCAAATCTTCAAAAACGGCTTGAGGTCTTATCGTGAGTTGCCCGTCAAGCTGGCAGAGTTTGGCAATGTGCACCGCTATGAACCTTCCGGTGCACTGCACGGTCTGATGCGCGTTCGCGGCTTCACGCAGGATGATGCCCACGTGTTTTGCACTGCTGAGCAGCTGGAAGCCGAGTGCCTGCGCATCAACGAGTTGATCCTATCCACCTACGCCGATTTTGGCTTTGAAGAGATCGTGGTGAAACTGTCCACGCGCCCTGAAAAGCGTGTTGGCAGCGAAGAGGGCTGGGACCGTGCGGAAGCGATCATGCAGGATGTGCTGGACCGGATCGAACGCGAATCCGATGGCCGCATCAAAACCGAATTGAACCCGGGCGAGGGCGCTTTTTATGGACCCAAGTTCGAGTATGTTTTGCGCGATGCCATTGGTCGCGACTGGCAATGTGGCACCACGCAGGTGGATTTCGCTCTGCCGGAGCGGTTCGGCGCGTTTTACATCGACGCGGACTCTAGCAAGCAGGAACCTGTGATGGTGCACCGCGCGATCTGTGGTTCTATGGAGCGCTTTATCGGCATTTTAATTGAGCACTTTGCAGGCCACTTGCCACTATGGTTGTCGCCGCAACAGATCGTCGTCGCCACCATCACGTCCGAGGCCGACCCCTATGGTGAGAAAGTCGCGGCAAAACTCAAGGCGACAGGCCTTTCGGTAAAGACCGATTTCCGTAACGAAAAGATCAATTACAAAGTGCGTGAGCACTCACTGGCCAAAGTGCCGGTCATCATCGCAGTTGGTATGAAAGAAGCGGAAGAAGGAACCGTCAGCGTGCGGCGTTTGGGCTCCAAGCACCAAACGGTCATGCCGCTGGTTGAGGCGATTGCAGCGCTGACGGAAGAGGCTATCCCACCGGATGTAAAACGTCGTATGGCGGAGGCGGAAGCAGCCTAGGCGCAGCTAACTTTCGCGCCGCACTTCAACGCGGATATTCTGCCCCGGCGTGACGGTAAACGTGTTACGAAACGTCCGTGTCCCATTGCGGGCTGCGGCCTCGTAAACGCCTTCGGCAAGTATCAAGACGGGGGCGATTGAAGAGGAGGAAAACACCTTCTCACCGTCCTGCGTAAACACTTCCCATGATGTGTTCGCGATGGGATCGCCACCGCTGCGAGACACCAGCCGCATGGACACTTCCGCACCGCGGTGTTGCAGCTGGGCCGATGTGATTTGCCCCGGTTTGACTTGAAGGTCCGCCCGTACAGTGGAGTTGATCGTGCCAAAGCGCGATAACACGTGATACGTGCCTGCGTTCAGGCGCACCACCCGCTGCGGCTTTACGTTTAACGCGATAAGTTTGCGCTCGCCGTCCTCGTTTTGTTGCAATTCGTAGATCGAAAATCGCAAGTCTTTTTCAAGGATGCGGTTGCCCATTGAGGTTGCGTTGAGCTTTAAGCCGCCCGCATTCAACACAAACTCTTCAGCCTGTCCGTCACGACCCAATTCGACGCGCTTCGTTGCGCCCGCGCGGCCAAACCCTGCATGGACCAGATAAGTGCCGGGAGGCAGAGTGATGGAAGTCGGGCCTCCCTCAGCCTCCGCGAGCAGGGGCAACCTGCCTTCGTCGTTTTCGGTGTCGCCATAGACCCGCCATACCATCCCGTCGGCGATGGGCTCCGCGTCTTCCGTCAATTTGGCTGTAAGAACGAGGCTAAAATCACTGGAAGGCGATGGCGTCAATTGAGCGTGCGCTGGTAACTTCACAACAGCCAAGCTGGCGCATACCACAACGAGTGCGAGAAGCAGCGATGTGAGGTTAAACGGCAATAGGGGCAGGGCACGTTTCATGAAACAAGCCTTGTCCCAGCTTTTCGCCAAATTCAAGTTGGATCGGACTAATTAGAACGCGCGCAACTCAGACTTCCTATGCCAACACGGCAAAATGCAGCCTTGTTCAGACCTTTCATCGCGCGTAGCAAATGGTTCGCGTTGTTTCCTTCGATTGTCCGCTGCCCATGCCAACACCCATGCCAGATCTGACCACCTACTTGAAAACCCGGCGATCGGCCCTGTCTCTTACCTTGGAGGCGCCCGGTCCAAGCCTTGAGCAGATTGAAGAGATTGTAACGGTGGCATCTCGCGTGCCGGACCATGGCAAGCTTTCGCCCTGGCGCTTTGAAACATGGTCCATGAACCGGCGAGAGGCGCTTCATGCTGCGCTCTCCCAACATTTGCAGGCTAACCAAGATCGCATGCTGGGTGAGGACATCGGAAAATTGCAGCAGCAGACGGACAAGCTTCTACACGGGCCAACTCTGCTGGTTTGCATCAGTACCGCCAAAGAACACCCCAAAATTCCGCTTTGGGAGCAGCACCTGTCTGCGGGGGCAGCGTGCATGAACACTCTGATGGCCGCCAATGCGTTGGGATTTGAGGCCCAGTGGCTCACGGCTTGGTACGTTTATGACGAGACCACCGCGCCAATTATAGGCTTGGCCACAGGCGAGCGCATCGCCGGCCTGATCCACATGGGCTCCACCAGCGTTGCCAAAAGCGAGCGGCCCCGTCCTCCGCTTGATACCATCTTGAAGCATATCGAAGAGTAGACCGTCCCATGTTTTACGAAACGGGCCCCGCCCACAGCCTGCCAACAATCCTTGCGCACGACCCATTCAAAGCGATGATCGCGCCTCGTCCGATCGGTTGGATCAGCACTTTGGACGCCAATGGCACACCAAACCTGGCACCGTATTCCTTCTTCAACGCTGTATCCGACAATCCCAAAATCCTGATGTTCGCCTCAGGCGGCATAAAAGACAGCGCAAAAAACGCGTTGGATACCGGCGAGTTCATCTTCAATTTTGTGAGTTCTAACTTGCGCGACGGCATGAACCGCTCTTCCAAGTCTTATGAACACAGTGTCAGCGAGTTTGAGAAAGCCGGTCTCGAACAGGTGCCGGGACAGACTGTGGCCTGTCCGCGGGTTAAAGGCGTTGCTGCGGCTTTTGAGTGTAAAACCCTCGAACCGCACCAACCAACCACGCTTTCGGGCGAAAAAGCCGACTACATTTTGATTTTGGGCGAGGTTACCGGCATTTTCATTGACGACGCCTACATCACGGATGGTCGTTTCGATCTCGCAAAAGCTGATCCCATCATGCGTGCCGGCTACCGCGATTACATGAGTGCCGGTGGTATGTTTGAACTCACACGGCCGGATGATCTTTGACTACACTTTTTCGTGGGGTCGCGCGGCCTTGGCTTTTAATTCACGAAACTGTCGAATTGCCTTGTTAATGACATGAAAGCGGCCTAGCTCTGCAACTTCGATATTTGCCGAACAACTGTCCTGCCTTCTCCATCCTAGATGGTCATGCACTCAGAAATTTCTTCAAGATCGAATTAACAGGCCAAAAAGCCCGCATGCGGGTTGGCCCTGAAGTGGCCCTTGATCGGGCCGAGTGTAACCAACTGAATGGAACTGCAAAATGACCTCCGGAACTGTAAAATTCTACAACGAAACCAAAGGCTACGGCTTTATCCAGCCGGACGATGGTAGCAAGGACGTTTTCGTCCACGCAACCGCTTTGGAACGGTGTGGCGTTTCTTCCTTGAATGAAGGCCAGAAGGTTTCTTTTGAAACCGACATCGACGCACGCAGCGGTAAGCCTGCCGTAAGCAAGCTCGAACTGTCCTAATCTTCCAATCTGTTCTGCCTAGTGGGAACAGCGCAGTCGTAATCGGTTGCGGGAGATAATGATGTGAAGAAGCGCTGTGTCCTGCACGGCGCTTTTTTTGTGCCTCATGGGTGCAGATTGATCCCGGTGACATGTCTATTGCCGTTTGAGCGAGACAAACCGGGTCACAACAGAATGCTAGAGGCGTCAGCGCTTCAAAGAAGCGGCGGGCGGCTCTAATGGGCTGGCAGAGAGGCTGCCCGTGCCAAAAGCGCTTTCGCTTTGCGCAAATGCGGTCGGTCCAGCATTGCCCCGTCCAAAGCCAGGACGCCGGGATTGCCCGCCGCTTCAAACGCGGCCACCACACGCTCGGCTTCCGCCACCGCCTCTGCGCTTGGCGTGAAGGTTGCATTGATGATGGCGACTTGCGCCGGATGGATCGCCATTTTCGCCGTAAAGCCATCCAGTGCGGCTTCACTGCACTCTTCTGCTAGACCGTCCTCATCGCGAAAATCGGGGAAGACCGTATCAATGGGCTGCACCCCGGCAGCCACGGCTCCCAGCAGTGCCTGTACCCGTGCAAACCGATACGGATCACGGTAGGTGCCGTTCGGGCGGCGGCGGGCGAGCGCGCCGATGTCGGCAGACAAGTCTTCTGCGCCCCATGTCAGCCCTGCCAAACGGCGACTGCACCGCCCGTAAGTTCCAGCTTGCAGTGTGCCGGCAGCCGTCTCTGTCGCGATGGCGATGATGCGCGTGCTGCCGTCGTCCAATCCGTTTTCTGCCTCATGCACGCGCAACAGGCTGTCCAACTTGGTCACTTCTTTACCGTGTTCGGATTTGGGGAGAATGATCCCATCAGGCTTTCCCGGCATAACGGCAGCAAGGTCGTCGTCTGACAATGCGGTATCGAATGCATTGATGCGGACGTAGAGCAGGGGGCGAAGCGGCTCTGTAGAGGCGGTTTTCAAGAAGTCCAAAGCCACCGCACGCGCTTGAGGTTTGTTGTCGAGCGCAACGGAGTCTTCCAGATCGATCAGCAAACAATCCGCGCCGCTGCCCAGCCCCTTGGCCAGTTTGCGGTCGCTGTCGCCGGGTATAAAAAGGGCTGATCTCATGCCGCTATCCGTTGAAACAGCCGTGTCATGTGCCCGTCGGCTCACGCATCATCATGGCTTGCCGATGGCACTCGCAAACCAAAAAATCGTTTTGGTTATAGCCACGATGGACAAAATCCACGATGCCACGATCAGGCTTGGAACGCGAAGCGCGAACGGCGGCGACTTCGGTTTCGACGCGAATGGTATCACCCTGCAAAACAGGGTGGGGAAACTTGGTGTCTGTCATGCCCAGATTGCCAATGGTCGTACCAATCGTGGTGTCATGCACGGATATGCCAATGATTAGACCAAGCGTAAAAAGCGAATTGACCAGTGGTTCACCCCATTCGGTCGTGGCGGCAAACTGACGATCAATGTGTAAGGGCTGCGGGTTCAGCGTCATGGTGGAGAACATCATATTGTCGCTCTCCGTCACAGTTTTGCGCAGGCTGTGGTCGAACCTTTGGCCAACAAAAAACGCATCAAAATAAAGACCGGCCACCGCACGCTCTCCCAAAGATTCAATGCTCCACCGTATAGCGCTGGTACCGGCTCAAGCAACCGTCACCGCGCCAAGCCGGTGTCGAACATGGTTAGGAGACCGCAAACAAACGTGGTGAACCAACGATTAACTCTTGGCTGCTAACTTCATGAGCAAGGGACGGTCGCAGTGTTGGATCGCCCTTGAGTTTGTTTTGTAGCGTACCGCGTTTTGGAGTTGCGTAATGTTTGTAGAGCGTTTTGTGGCGTGGGCTTCCCACGCTTGTGTGGCCGAACGTGCCGATGCCTTGAAGGTGATGGCTCAGCGCTACAGCGACCGCGATATCGCGGCTGACGACATTCCCGGCACCGAACAGGTGTTTACTCTCTTCCTTGATGACCCAAGCCCCATCGTCCGCGCCGCCATGGCTGAGGCGTTGGCGGGCTGTGAATTTCTCCCCCGCACGCTGGTATGGAGCCTGTCCCGTGACATTCCGGAAGTCGCCGCCGCTATGCTGCGCGCATCGCCGCTGTTGGGTGTAAACGCGCTCGTTCATGCCGCCCGTGACGGTGATCCCGTTTGTCAGGCTGCGGTGGCCGCGCGAGATGATATCGACGCAAAAACAGTGCGCACTCTCGTTGCCTTCGGGGCACCGGAGGCTGCAGTGGCTTTGCTGCAAAATGACCAAGTGCTTCTGTCCCCAGACCTAAAACACGACTTGGCCAAGCGTCTCGCGTCTGATGCTGCGGTACGCGATGTGCTTCTGGATGATGAGACGATCCTGCCGCAGACGCGTCAAATTTTGGTACACGGCCTCGCTTGTTCCTTGGTGAATTTCGCATCGAGCCATTTTTGCGTTGAAGAAGCGCGCCTTCGCAGCGTCGCAAACCGGGCTGCCAGCCTCGGCAGTATGGAACTGGCCGATGGCACAGATGCTAAAGCCATGGCTGATTACGTCGCCCATTTACGTGAGACCGACCAATTGACCTCCACGCTGTTGTTGAGAGCGGTCTGCGAGGGTCGTTTGGCTTTGTTTGAAGCTGCCATGGCCCAGTTGTCTGGCGTGTCCTTGCGCCGTGTCCGCTCCACCGCAAAGGCCAGCCATTCGTCCGCATTTCGCTCGCTCCACACGCGTGCCGGTTTGTCCGACACCACGTTCTCAGTTTTTCAAGCGGCCATCGCCATGGTGCACACCGGTTTGACGGGCAACGATTTGATCTTGGCCATTGTTGATCGCGTGGAGGAAGAGGGCAGTGCCGACCCGGCATTGCTGTCGATGCTGTATCAAATTGCTGCCGACAACCGCCGTCACCAGGCCCGCAACTTTGACCGCCAAAAACTGTTGGCTGCGTAGGTTACACCCTCAGCGCTTGACATTCGCGCGACGCTAGTAGCGGAACTGCTCGTCCAAAATGCGCTCTTCCCAGCTGTGTTGCGGATCGAACAACAGTTTGCCTTCCGCGGCGCGGTCTTCCCTCACGCTGACGGAGATCGCTGACTTGAACTCTGTGTTGTCCGCCACCGCGTTGACGGGCCGCTTTTCCGGCTCCAGCACCGTGATGCGCACGTGGGACGAGTTGGGCAGAAGCGCGCCCTTCCAGTTGCGCGGGCGAAATGGGCTAACAGGCGTGAGGGCGAGCAGGGGGGCTTTCAGCGGCAAGATCGGGCCGTGGGCCGACAGGTTGTAGGCGGTGGAGCCTTGCGGCGTTGCCACCATCACACCATCGCAGACCAGTTGTTCCATGCGCGGATTGTCGTCAATGTCGATGCGCAAGCGGGCTGCCTGATGGGACTGGCGAAACAGGGATACCTCATTGAAGGCGGTCGCTGTATGGGTTTGCCCACCGGCGTCCGTCACATCCATTTGTAGCGGGTGGATGATTTCTTCAAGTGCCTTGGCCACCCGTTCGTGCAGGCCATCCTCGGCATATGTGTTCATCAAAAAGCCGATAGTGCCCTTGTTCATGCCGTAGATCGGGATGCCCGATCCCATGAACTTCAACTGGGTTTGGAGCATGAAGCCGTCACCACCCAGCGCGATAATCACGTCAGCCGAGCGCGGGTCGCAAGTGCCATAGAGCTTTGTCAGGCTCGCTAAGGCCCCGTGGGCCGTGTCTGTGCTCGCGGCCAAAAAAGCAAGTTTGTCAGTCGATCTGGGCACCACAGCCACTCCGCGTCAGCAACGCAAACGGTGTGTCATATCATGACGGGCGTTGCAAAGCGGGAAGCGGCGGCTGTTCCAGTTTCAGGACCAGTTTGAGAACGTCACTCGATCGTCCACATGAAGTGTGGGGCCAAAGCGCCAACCAACTGAGATACCGCTCTGGCCTGATGCAGACAGCGTCTTGCTAGCTGCCGACGGTCGCCTTTTTCTTTTTGGCAGTCTTTTTCTTCGTAGGGGCTTTTTTTGCAGTCTTCTTTTTGGTGCTCGATTTCTTGGTAGCTGTTTTCTTAGTTGTCTTTTTTGCCGGTTTTTTCGCAGCCGTTTTCGTCGCTGGCTTGTCTGCAGCGTCAGACGCTTTGGCGGATGCCTTTTTCACCGGCGCCTTCTTGGCAGCGGTTTTGGTTGAAGACTTTTTCTTCACCGATTTTTTCGCGCCATTGCCAGGCTTGGCCCGGCAAAACGCTTTGACCCGTGCGCCGTCCTTGCGGGTGAAGGCTTTCACATAGGAGCAGGAATTGCTGCCCTCACAGGCGGAGCGTGCCATGCCTTTACAGGCGGATTGCGCATGGGCGCTTGTTGTCAGCGTGCCGCTAATGGACAGGGTCAACAACAGCGCTATTGCACCAAGTGCGAGGCTCATTGTCCGAATGGTTTTGGCAAGGATTGTGTTCATGTCAGGCTCCCAGTTCCGCATGGGCGCGTGCCACCCTGCTTCGTTTACCATAAGTAAAGAAAACGGGGCGCTGTCGCAAGGACCGCACCCCGTTTGAACATGGCGAGCGCTTGGCCCGTAGGCGCAGACGACCCTGATGCTACTTAGGTCAAGCGTTGAAGTAGTTGATCGATGGAATCCTTCGCATCGCCGTAGAGCATGCGGGTGTTTTCCTTGAAGAACAGTGGATTTTCAACGCCGGAATAGCCCTTGCCTTGGCCACGCTTGGAGACAAACACCTGCTTGGCTTTCCAGCACTCCAGCACCGGCATCCCGGCGATAGGTGAGTTGGGATCATCCTGCGCCGCCGGGTTTACGATATCGTTCGATCCGATGACGATGGCCACATCGGTAGACGGGAAGTCATCGTTGATCTCGTCCATTTCCAGCACAATATCATAAGGCACCTTGGCCTCGGCCAAAAGCACGTTCATGTGGCCGGGCAGACGTCCTGCAACCGGGTGGATCGCGAAACGCACCTCCTTGCCCTGCGCCCGCAAACGACGCACCAACTCGGAGACACTCTGCTGGGCTTGCGCAACAGCCATGCCGTAGCCCGGAATGATGATCACGCTGTCCGCCTCGGAGAGCGTGGTGGCAACACCATCCACATCGATTGCTATTTGCTCGCCTTCAACTTCCATCTGCGGACCGGCAGTGTTGCCGAACCCGCCAAGGATGACTGAGATGAACGAGCGGTTCATGGCTTTACACATGATGTAGGACAAGATCGCGCCCGACGAACCAACCAGCGCACCCACCACGATGAGCAAATCATTGCCCAGTGAGAAGCCAATGGCAGCGGCGGCCCAGCCGGAATAGCTGTTCAGCATCGACACAACCACGGGCATGTCCGCGCCGCCAATGCCCATGATCAGGTGATAGCCGATGAAGAAGGCGAGCAGCGTCACCAACACAAGCGACCAGATGCCTGCGCCGTTGAAATAGGCGATCGCGAGCAGCAGGGAGAGAGCGGCTGCACCGGCGTTGAGCATATGCCCGCCCGGCAGTTTGGTGGCTGCGGACGACACACGTCCCGCCAGCTTACCGTAGGCGATCACGGAGCCGGTAAACGTGACAGCGCCGATGAACACGCCGAGTACAATTTCCACACGCAGGATGGCGATTTCCACACCGGTCTTTTTAGCTAGCAATGCGGCAAAGCCTTCCGTGGCTGCACGGGCCGCATCATCCATCACCGCGACACGGGCCAACTCTATATCCGCGTTGAAGCCCACGAACACGGCGGCAAGACCGACAAGCGAGTGCATGGCTGCCACCAGTTGAGGCATCTCCGTCATCTGCACGCGCTGAGCCACGATGTAGCCGATGGTGCCACCGGCTGCGATCAAAACGAGCGAAAGCAACCATAGGCCAGCGCCTGGGCCTATCAGAGTGGCGACGACCGCAAGGGCCATGCCCACAATGCCGTACCACACGGCGCGCTTCGCGCTTTCCTGGCCCGAAAGCCCGCCCAGACTGAGGATGAAAAGAATGGCTGCGACGACATAGGCCGCTGTTGTAAATCCGTAATCCATTGGTTCAGCCCCCGCTTAGGATTTCTGGAACATGGCAAGCATGCGCCGTGTCACGAGGAAACCGCCAACAATGTTGATGCCGGTCATGAAGATCGAAACGCCTGCCAAGATGATCACCAGCGTAGAGCCGGACCCGATCTGCATAAGTGCCCCCAAAATGATGATGGACGAGATCGCATTGGTGACCGCCATCAGCGGTGTGTGGAGCGAGTGAGCGACGTTCCAGATCACTTGGAAGCCGATAAATACCGACAACACAAAAACGATGAAATGCTGCATAAAGCTGGCCGGCGCCACGAGGCCCACGGCCAGCAGTAAGGCCGCTCCAACGCCGAGCAGAACCACCTGATTGCGGGTCTGCTCCTTGAATGCCGCCGTCTCTGCTGCGCGTTTTTCTTCCGGGGTCAGTTCTTTGGCTTTTTCTGCAGGTGCCTGTTTGGCAATCGCATTGATCTTGGGCGGTGGCGGCGGGAACGTCACCTCTTTTGCGTGGGCGATGGTCGCGCCACGGATCACATCGTCTTCCATGTCATGCACGATGACACCGTCTTTTTCCGGCGTCAGATCGGTCATCATATGGCGGATATTGGTGGCATACAGTGTTGAAGACTGGGCCGCCATCCGACTTGGAAAGTCAGTGTAGCCGACGATAGTGACACCATTGTCTGTGACGATCTTCTCGTCTTTGACGGTCAGCTTGCAGTTGCCACCTTTTTCAGCGGCCAGATCGACGATCACGCTGCCCGGCTTCATGGCCTTCACCATGTCCTCGGTCCAGAGCTCCGGCGCTTCGCGGTTGGGGATCAACGCCGTGGTGATGACGATGTCGATATCGGGGGCAAGTTCGCGGAACTTTGCCAATTGCGCGGCAGCAAACTCCGGTGAGGACACGGCGGCGTAGCCACCGGTGGTTGCTCCGTCCTGCTGTTCTTCTTCAAAATCCAAAAACACGAATTCCGCGCCCATGGATTCAACCTGCTCGGCCACCTCCGGGCGCACGTCGAATGCATATGTGATGGCACCAAGCGATGTAGAAGTGCCGATGGCGGCCAACCCGGCAACCCCTGCACCCACCACCAACACTTTGGCAGGCGGCACCTTGCCAGCGGCTGTGATCTGCCCGGTAAAGAACCTGCCGAAATTATTACCCGCTTCGATCACCGCACGGTAACCGGCAATGTTGGCCATGGAGGAGAGGGCGTCCATCTTCTGTGCGCGCGAGATACGCGGCACCATGTCCATGGCGATGACGCTGCTACCGGCCTTTGCGGCCTGTTCCATCAGTGGGCCGTTTTCGGATGGATAGAAGAAGCTGATCAGCGTTTGGCCATCGCGCAGTTTCTTCGCTTCAGCCGGTGATGGCGGGCGCACTTTTGCAACCACGTCCGCTGTCTTCCAAAGATCGGCGGTAGACTTCGCAACCTTGGCACCGGCCTCTTCATAGGCGGAATCGGCAAATCCGGCAGCGACGCCAGCGCCTTTTTCAATAAGGCATTCGAAGCCGAGCTTGGCCAAATCCTTGACGGATTGCGGCGTCATCGCGACCCGGTTTTCACCGGATGCGGTCTCCTTGGGAGTCCCAATGATAGGCATGTAGAAGAGTCCTCGTCCCTAAATTCTGCGCACCTGCGATGATGCGAAAGCGCGAAAAACCAGTTGCAGACACCAAAAACAACCCTTCGGGCAGATTTTGGCTGGCCAGTTTGTCGCAGTTTGTCAGACTCCCTGCTCATAACTCTAGCCGTTCACGCGAAGGAATGCGAGCGACGTGAACGGTGATTTGTGGTCATTTACTGCGAAATCTGTCTCAATTTCAGGGTTCTACAGCAAGCATCAACGGATCAGGCTGGCCTGAGCGTCGAGTGTCTTTTGTCGTTCGAGTTTGCGCTCGCGCAACCAAATGAAGATGCCGGATCCGATCACGATGGAGGCGCCAATCACTGTGCTCCAGGTCGGCCAGTCGTTAAAGACCAGCGCACTCCATATCGCGAGATAGAGAATGAACGCATAGGTGTAGGGCGTGAGCGTGCTTGCAGGTGCATATTCATGGGCGCGGGTGAGCAACTCATGACCAAACCATCCGAAGAAACCGAGGCCGATCATGATGGCCCAATCCATGGCATTGGTCGGGTTTTGCCATTGCAGGATAGCGAAGGGCAGCAAGGTCACCGTGCCCACGAGACCTGCGTAAAACTGCAACGTTGCCGTACTTTCGGTCTCAGAGAGTTTGCGGGTCAAAATGGCGTAAAACGAAAAGCAGAGCGCTGCTGACATCGACAGGAAAACCGCGGGATGAAACGTTGCGCCAAAGGGTTGGACCGCCACCAATATCCCGCCAAAGCCGATGATAATGGCAATCCATCGCCATATGCCAACGCGCTCCCCCAGCAGGGGGCCGGCCAAGGCCGTGATGATGATCGGGGCGGAAAACAAGATTGTGGAGGTGAGCGTGAGCGACAAATACCGCACCGCAAAGAAGTTCAGGATCGTGGACCCCATCAGCAAGGAGCCCCGCACGATGACCAGGAACATCCGGTCAGACTTGAAATTGTCCCAATCAACGCCGTGCCGGTTGAGCATGGCGAGCGAAATCGCGAACGCCCCGATATAGCGCATGAAGGCCAATTGCAGGGAGGCAATCCCTGCCAGTGCCAGCCATTTGGCACTGGTGTCGATGAAGGAAAAGGCCAGCCAAGCGCACAAGATAAGCGCAATGCCCAAGAGGGGTTGGTCTGCTTTGCGCCCGGCGGCTTGTCTCATCGGCTTGGTGCGGTTCCCAGCCTAAGTTGAGAATTTCTTGGCGTACCAATCGACCATCTGGGAGACCATTTCGTCACCATGGCCTTCATCCCGCGCTGCGCCCATGGCGTCTCGTGCACCGTTGCCCATCAGAGTCTTTACGCCCATGTCCTCGGCCATATCGGAGTAGTAACCGACATCCTTGCGGGCGTTTTTGATGGCAAATGCCAAGCCGGACGGATCCCCCTCAAGAGCGTATTTGGACACGAAATCCATCATGCCGGAATGCAATGGGCCTGCGCTCATGACGTCGTAAAGGGCCTTACGGTCCACGTCGGCCTTGTCGGCCATCGCAAAGGCCTCCGCCATGGCGTTGGCCACTGTCATGCCGAAGAAATTGTTGATCAGTTTGATCGTATGGCCGGTGCCCAATGCGCCAAGATGGAACACGTTTTCTCCAAGGTCGTCCAAAGCGGGCTTCACTTTGTCGAACGCTTCCTTGTCGCCTGAACCCATGATGTTGAGCATACCATCTCGACCGTGTGTTGGCGTGCGGCCCAAGGGCGCGTCGAGCAGAGCACCACCGGCCGCAGCAACTTTTTCGGCCAACATGCGGGTGGACCTCGGGAGAGACGTGCCGAAGTCAATCACCACCGCCCCTTCGCGCAGCCCGGCGATCACGCCATCATCGCCCTGCATACGGGCTTCCACGTTTGCTGACGTGTCCATGCACAACATCACGATATCGCTGGCGGCGGCCAGGTCGCGGCTCGTCGTGTGTTCTGTCGCACCACGGGCGACGGCAGCGTCCACGTTTTCGCGGCTGCGGTTGGCGATCACGTGCATGGGATAGTCGAGATCGAGCAAGCGCTGCACCATTGCAGAGCCCATGAGGCCAAGGCCGATAAATCCTATTGGGGGTTTGCTCATGCTGATACTTTCGTTTCTTCGTGTGTTGCGTAGGCGCGTGCTTTTGCACCGCTTTGAATTTCGTAGATGGAGCCTTTTTTGGCGGGCTGCGGCTGCGGCACCCTCGCGGGGATCGCGGTCAGTCTGGGTTGGGTGGTGGTATCACCGCACAACATTAGGCTGTCATACTGTTCCATGGTCTCAAAGACGGTCATCGCCCCCATGATCGGGAACGCGTCCGCCGCCATCATTTCGTAAAACAGCATTTGCCGGTCACGGGTCGAACGGTTGAGCGCGGAGCCGTGCAGAATGCGCCCGTGGTGCAGCGTGATCGTACCGGCAGGGCCTGTGAGAGCCACAGCATTGTCGAGTGAGTAGCCTGCCGCGTCCAGATCGACGGCGCCAGCAAACACACCATCGCTTGTGTGATCTAAAATGGGGACGGTATGCGAACCGGGAAACACCTGTAGTGGGCCGTTTTCCATCCCGATATCATCAAAGACGACCCCAATCGCCAACACGTCGTCATTGGTGTGCGGGTAAAACGCAAAGTCCTGATGCCATTGCACCGGAGCGCCATACTCTGCCTTTTTCATGTTCAGCTTGGTTGTGTGCATCCGCAGGTTCGGACCAATGAGATCCCGCGCCGGTCCAAGGATCGCATCGCTGCGCATCAGCGTGTTGAAGAATTCCGATTGCAGGTCGGGTCGCTTGATCCGCCGTATGCGCGGTTCGTCCCGCGTGTGGCTGTCCTCCAGATCGATCAGATCATCACTTTCATATAGCGTAGCGGCGTGGGCTGAAAGACGCGCGATTTCTGCATGGGCCTTTGTGATGATCTCGTCGGACAGATGTGCAGGCAGCACGAGATAGCCGTTGTCGGCATAAAACTGCTTTTGGTCTTGCGTGAGCGTTTCCATGGCCGCCATCACATCGTCGCGCCAATTTGCCAGGGCACAAACTCGTAATCGCCCAGGCCTTGTCTTTCGGATTTTGTCTCTTCGCCAGAGGCGATGCGCAGCCATTGACGATAGATCGCTTCTCCCGCTTCTTCCAGCGACTGAGCGCCTGTCAAAATGCCGCCCGCGTCGAAATCCATATCGTCTGTCATTTTGGCGTAGAGGTCGGAATTCGTGGCAATTTTCATGCAGGGCGCGGGTTTAGAGCCAAAGGCCGATCCCCGTCCGGTGGTGAAGGTTACGAGGTTGCAGCCGGACGCAATTTGTCCGGTCACCGAGGCTGGGTCGTAGCCGGGTGAATCCATAAAGGTGAAACCCCGCTCGCGCACCGGTTCGGCATATTTGTAGACGCCGGTGAGGGGAGTCGTGCCCCCCTTCGCCGCCGCACCGAGGGACTTTTCAAGGATGGTCGTCAACCCGCCTTTTTTGTTGCCGGGCGAGGGGTTGTTGTCCATGGAGCCATGGTTGCGCTTGGTGTAGTCCTCCCACCAGTGGATGAGATCGACCAGTTTGCGTCCCACTTTTTCGTTGGCCGCGCGACGTGTCAGCAGATGTTCCGCACCATAGATTTCAGGCGTTTCCGCCAGCACGCCTGTGCCGCCTTGTGCGACCAGAAGATCGCAGGCATGGCCCAGAGCAGGGTTGGCGGTGATGCCGGACCAGGCGTCCGATCCGCCGCATTGCAGCGCCACCATGAGTTCCGACGCAGGGCAGGGTTCGCGCTCCGCCTCATTGGCCAAGGGCAGCATGGCGCGCACCTTTTCGATGCCTGCTTCGATGGTTCGGTTGAGCCCCGCCACGTCTTGGATGTTCATGGTGTGGAAAAGTGGTCCACGTTTTATGCCATGGGCTTCCACCAGCCAGTCGATCTGGTTCATCTCGCAGCCGAGACCCACCATAAGAACGCCCGCGTGGTTGGGGTGGGCGGCATAGCCCCACATCACCCGTTGCAGCGCTTCAAATCCTTCGCCCGATCCTGCCATGCCGCAGCCCGTGCCATGCACGAAAGCGGCCACGCCATCCACGTTGGGATAGGCCGCCATTTCGTCGCCATATCGACCAAACGGTCCAAAAGCTTCCGCGATTTTGCGGGCGGCGGTGGCGGAACAATTCACCGATGTGATGATGGCGATCATATTGCGCGTGCCGACCCGACCGTTTGGCCGACGATAGCCCATAAACGTATCGCGCTTAGCCTCCACAACGGGTGCCACAGGGCGCAGATCGTTGGAAAACTCGTAGACACCGTTGGTGTTGCGAAACTCCACATTGTGGACGTGGACGTGTTCGCCCACCGCAATATCGTCCAGTGCAAACCCAATCAGTTGCGCATATTTGAGCACCGGATCGCCGCGTTTCATGGTCTTGGTGGCGAGCTTATGCCCCTTTGGCACCGGTTGGCCCACCAGCACATCCTGCACTGTCTCCCCGGGCTTGAGCGCCCGAACAGCGGTGACAACCGTATCCTCTGGTGAGAGCCGAACAACGGATTCCATTATGTTTTCCGCTCCTTTAAGCGCAGGCCGGGGCGTCGGCGGACCAACGGTGAATATCTATATGGGGCTGCTCGGCCAGCCTGTCCCGAGCTTCTTCCCAAAGCGTGCGCCAAGTCTCCGCGCTGCGCATTTCACTGGCGGGTTTGATGCGGCTGCGCGCCACGAATGAGGGAAAGTGCGATCGTCCGGTGGGCTGGCCCGTCACATTGTAACGAAGATCAAACGACCAGCGAATGCCGTTGCTGTTGTTGTCGAGCGACGCATGCGGCGTGAGCGGGTGTAACAACACGATGCCACCCGCCTTAACCGGCAACGGCACCGCTTCACTCTCATCCAGATAACCCGGTGCGATGGCCGTCTGTCGCTGCGGGCAGTGGGGCCGCATCGTGTCTCCCGAATGGCGCGGGATAGCCTGCAGGCAACCGTTTTCCACCGTTGCATCGGTGATTGCGCACCATACGGTCACCATCTGTGTCGTGTCCGCTTCCTCATGTGCGACAGCCCGGTCCTGATGCCACGCCGTGCCACCCACATGGGCGCGCACTTCATCGGCTTGCAGGGTTTTAGCGGGTGGTTTGATGCGTACATGTTGGATCGGATTCGAAGTCAACTCACCGCCAATCAGGCTTTCGACCACGTCCAGCAAGTGTTTATCGGTGACCAGATCAAACACGGCTTGGCCAAAATGCATGGGCGTGTCGTGCTGAATGCGGTCGCCGGGTAGCGAGATATCCATCGGCTGAAACCAATCGCATCCGGCGCGATAGGCGATGATCAGCTTGTCTTCAAAGCTCAATCCCACAGGATTAACCGTTACCTTGCCCTGTGAAAACCATGTCAAATAAAGATCATCCAGCAGAGCGGCATATTCGGCTTTAATAGGTGCGATGATCCGGTCCGGATCGATGACATCATCGATCACCAAAAACCCGTCACGTTCAAACTGGGCAATCTGGTTTGCGTTTAGCACCGCAGCGCCTCCAAACCTTTCCAATCAAATTCCATCCCGTTGCCGGGTCGCTCGGATGCGATGGCCATACCGTCGACGATTTCCAAGGGGTTGGCGATATATCGGTCGAGACCAAAGCCATGGGCCTCCAGATAGGACCGGTTGGGGCAGGCGGCCAACAGATGCACCGTGATGTCGTGAGCGCCATGGCTTGTGACCGGCAGGCCAAAGGCTTCCGCCAATCGCGCGATCTTCATGAATGACGTCACGCCACCGCAATTGGTCACATCCGGCTCCGGGAAGGTGACCGCACCTTTCGAAATGTAGTTTTTGAAGTCCTGCAATGTGCGCAAGTTCTCTCCAGCGGCCACCGGCAAACCGCCCTCGCGCACGACGCGGATGTGACCGTCAATGTCCTCCGGCGTCAGCGGCTCTTCCAGCCAGACAGGATCATAGGGCGCAAAAGCCCGAGCGGCCCGGACAGCCTGGTCGGCGGTGTATTTCATGTTGGCGTCGAGCATAAGAGGGAACTCGTCGCCCAAATGCGCCCGCATGGCAGACACCTTATGCACGTCCTCTTTCAGGCTATCGCGCCCAACTTTCATTTTGATGGCGCGGAACCCCTTGGCCAAATTGCCATCGGTTTGAGCGATCAATTCGTCCGCGGTCAGCATCAAATCGATGCCGCCAGCATAGCAAGGCACCTTGTGATCATACCCGCCCAAATAGCGCCACAGCGGCTGACCTGCTTTCTTGGCGTTTAGATCCCACAGCGCGATATCAAACGCAGACAACGCCAGTACAGTTGGTCCGCCGCGCCCGCCGTAATGCATGTCCCACCATATCTTTTCCCAAAGATACTCGGTGCGGCTCACCTCTTCGCCCTGCACACAGGCCGTGATCTCGCGCCCCAATATGTCATGAACGGCACCGCCATTGCGCCCGCAGGTAAATGTGTAACCAACCCCTTCGGCCCCATCACTGTCGGTGATCCGACAGGTGATGATCTCAAACCCCTTCATCTCCCCGTGCATGGAGTCGGTCAGCACCGTCTCCAACGGGATGAAGTAAAGGTCCGATTGAACCTGCCGGATCACTGCTGTCACAAGAACACCGTCGTGATTTCAGGCACGAACAGAATGATCATCAAAATGAAAATCTGCATGCAAATGAAGGGCAGGAAACCGCGGAAAATATCCGGCAAAGTGATGTGCGGCGGTGCCACGGACTTCAGGTAGAAGGCCGCCGGGCCGAACGGGGGCGAGAGGAAACTCACCTGCATATTCACGCAAAACAGGATGCCGAACCAAACCCGCACCATCGTCTGGCTGTCGAGACCACCGGTTAGCCCCAATTCGTTCATCGGCAGTTTCAGAACGATGGGCAGGAACACGGGCATGACCAGAAGCACAATGCCCGTCCAATCCATAAACGCGCCCAGGAACAGGAAGATCACCATCATGACTAAGAGCACACCCATGGTGGGCAGGTCGTAGCCGACTATGAGATTGGCAACATAAGTGGGGCCGCCGGCAATCGTGTAGGCGCCCGCCAGTGCGGTCGCGCCAAAGGTCACCCAAATGATGGTGCCGGTGGACTTGAATGTCCGCATCGAGGCTTCTTTGAGCAGGTTGAACGAGAACTCACCCCGTATAACGATCAGGAACAGCACCGCGACGGAACCCATGGCAGCCGCTTCTGTGATTCCAGTCACACCGCCATAGATGGAACCCAAAACAACAAAGACCACCAGCATGGGGGCAACCATACCGCTGCCTTTGGCCCACGCTTCTTTGACGGTGGACAGGCCAGCCACGAAAAGAAGATGGAACGCGCAAAGCGCCGTGACGATGCCAAACGCAATCAGCGTCCCGTTGTCCACCAGCACGGTATTCTGGTCGATCATTTGCGGATTGAATTGGAAGCCCGTGACAAGATAGATCCAGCGGGCCACGACCACGGCAGCACCAAGGCCGATAATCATCACGAACAGCGTTGAACCGTAGCGGCGCTTTTCGGCAACCGTCATGTCATCGGGAGATGGTTCCGGCAGCGGGGCCAGTTCCGGATTGATGCGGGTGCGCACCAAAATATAGATAATATAACAGGTCGCCAGCATGAAGCCGGGCAGAAATGCGGCCTTAAATAGCGCGTGGATCGAAGTCTCTGTGATCAGCCCGTAGAAGATCAACACAATGGATGGCGGGATCATCGTGCCCAGCGAACCGGACGCGCAGATTGTGCCGATAGCGAGGTTTTGGTCGTAACCAAGGCGCAGCATCTGGGGCAGGGCGATGAGACCCAAGAGCACCACCTCGCCGCCAATAATGCCAGACATGGCGGCCATCACAATGGCCATCAGCGCTGTCACAACGGCAATGCCGCCACGCGTGCGCGACATCCACTGGGAGAGTGAGGAATACATGTCCCGGGCGATCCCGGACCGCTCTAAAAGCGTGGCCATAAAGATAAACAACGGCACCGATATGAGGACGTAGTTCGTCGTGATCCCGTACAATCGTTGGGCCAAAATGTTCATTGGCCCGGAGCCGAAATTGCGGGTCAAAAGACCTTCGCCAAACGTCCATGGCGCCCAAAAAAGCTGGGGCTCAAACTTCAAGACCATCACGACAACGGCCAAAAAGCCCGATGCAAAGCCAAGCGGCATCCCGATGGCCAGCAACATAAGCATGCCCACCAGCAGGATGATTGAGATTGTTCCGATATCCATAATTCAAACGCCCCTTAAGAAGCCGAACGCGGCGGATTGCCGGACAAGACTTGGTCCGGCTTCTTTCCGTCGCCGCCCATTTGGGCGCGCAGCATGTTGGCTTCTTCTTCCATTTCATCAATTTCGACGGTCAAAACCGGCTCGCGGTTGAAATCTCGGAACAGTCCGTAGAGGACGAGCACACAAGCGGCTGCCATGAACACGCCAATGCCAACGAGCCAGCGGGTGGGCACCACCATGCCTTCAGCGGGCGCAACATAAAGGTGGTAAGAGGCGTATGCGGCGAGGCCCAAAATCAAACCAGCCACGCAAACATCAAACAGCTTGCGCACCCACGCTATGGCGGGCCAATCGCGGATCATGTTTGACGTGGCCTGCAGCGCCAAAAACAGCATCATCGTCAAAATGAGTGGTTTGATCGTTGCTGGCAGCGGCGGATCATAAGCCGTTCCAAACGTCTCCCAGCGCAAGAATTTTGCTGATGCTTCGCCAAATCCACCCCACACAACTGCAAAGGCGAAGATGGCCACGCACAGTGTGGACATGAGATCGAACACACGTTTGAGCCAAAGAGGGGACATGTCGTAGAAAATGAAAATGCGAATGTGGCTGCGTTGTTGCATGGCGTAGAGGCCCGCCGACAGGTAAATCCCGCCTGCAATCCACAGCGACATTTCGTTCACCCATAAGGTGGCAGCGGCAAAGAAGTACCGCATGATCACTTCGTAAAGAATAATGAGGACGATCAGGGCCGGTGCCCACATTGCGATCCTGCTGAAACTCCACGTCAGCAGATCGAGCGGCCCGTGGCGCTCTTGTTCGTGCATGATGACCCTCCCCGAGGTCGCCTTACGGATCAAGTCACACGGCACGCTTCCACTTAACGTGGCCGGTGAACGAACGATCTCTCATCAGGCATGCGGTCAGCGCCGCTCAATCGATTGTTTTCACGATGGGCGTTTCCCTGCGACGCCCAATCAGGCAATGCCTTTCCGCCGCGCCAGAACCGCTTTGTCGGTAATTGTTCGCGCAGGAGGCAAAAGAAAGCGGGCATCCCAAAGGATGCCCGCGATCGTATTTGGCTTACTTGGCGAGGCCAAGCTGGCGCAGATACTTCAAGTGCGCTTCCACCAGGTCTTTGGCTTCCGGAGTGGTTGCGAACTCAGGCCATGTGGCCTGTGCAGCATCACGGAATTTCTGCAGCTCTTCCGGTGCCCACTGAGACAGGGTCACACCCTTGGCGCGCAATTCAGCAGCGGCTTCAGCGTTCTTCTTCTCAAAGGTCAGCGCGGTGCGCAGAGCCAATGCTTCCATGGCCACTTTCATGATGCGCTGGTGCGCTTCTGGCATGGCGTCGAAAACCGCTTTGTTACACGCAAGGTGGTCAGACGGCATGGAGTGAAAGCCGGGGAAGTTGGCATATTTCACGATGTCGTAGAGACCCAGACCCACATTGTTTGCGAGGCCGGATGCGTCCGCGCCATCAATGATGCCGGATTCAAGCGCGGTGAAGATTTCGGTGAAATCCATCACGATTGGTTTGGCGCCGAGCTTTTCGAAGATTTTGGTTTCCATGCCTGGAGGCGAACGGAATTTCCAGTCTTTGAAGTCTGCCACTTTGGCGATTGGCTTGGAAGATGCAAAGCTTTCCTGGCCGTAGACCCACCAACCGATCAGCTCCATGCCGAACTTGTTGTAGAGTTTCTGTGCAGCTTCTTCACCGCCACCGTAATACAGCCAAGACAGCTGCTGGTAGGGGGTCTCATAGCCGCCCATGATGTCGCCAACGAATTGGAACGCAGGGTTTTTGCCGGTCTGGTAACCACCACCGGTCATGTCGCAATCGAGAATGCCCGTTGCGGCAGCGTCAAACGTCTCCACGGATTTCACCACGGATGAAGAGTAGAACATCTCCACCTTGATGGTGCCGCCGGACATGGTCTGAATGTCTTCCATGTACTGTGCGGCCAGCTTACCGGACACAGTTTCAGGCGCGTAGTGTGTTTGAATGCGCAGGTTGGTGGTTTCGGCCATGGCCGCGCCACCGACGCTCAAAGCTACGGCGGTGCCGAGCAAAGCAGTCGTGAGTTTTTTCATCAAAGTCATGTTCATCCTCCCAGTGTGAACAAATATGGCGTCATAAAACGGGGCACGGGATCGGCCCCGTAAGCTGTGACAGTTTGTCAGCAACACCCGCTAGAACGCTAACAAGGGAATTTCCAGATGACAACGGGTTTCGAAATTTTCTGTAATTTCGAAATTTTTCCTCGTCTTTTCAGCTTTCCAATGCCAGTGTCTCTCGTGGAGGAGATATGTCGAAACTCACTGTCACAGACCGGGCGCAGGCCGATCTGGGGACGAAAGGCCCGTCAGGCCTGACGTTTCCGGAGCCTGAAAACATGCGAGGCGGTGTGCCCGAAGTGGTGCGTCGAGCGACAACGACGGGCAGCGTGTATGACAAGTTGCGCGATGGATTGATGTGGGGACGGTGGGCGCCAGGGGAAAAACTCAAGCCCCAGCATTTGCGCGAAACCATGGAGGCAACGCCCGCCGCCTTGCGCGAAGCCTTGATTCGCTTGGCCGGAGAAGGGTTCGTTTCCTTTGAGGAGCAACGCGGTTTCAGCACGATTGTACCCACTCGAAAAAGCTTTGCCGAAACGCGCCATTTGCGCGTGTTGATCGAAGTGGAAGCCATGCGTCTTTCGCTGAAGAACGCAACGCTGCGATGGGAATCCGATCTGGTGGCGGCCCACCAGCGGCTGGCTCAGTTGGAAAAGAGCATGGGCAGCGAAGACGATGTTCGCGGCTTCATTCGCGTCTGGTCGACCTACGATTGGGCCTTTCATATGGCGTTGATCGCAAATTGCGGATCCGATCTGCTGATCGAGGCGCACCGGACCAGTTATGATCGATACCGGTTGCACGCGGTGGCCGAACTTCAGACGTTCGGTTTTCGTGGCGAAACCACCGTGAAGGAACATGGTGCCGTGCTTCAGGCCGCGCTTGATAGAGACACCCAAGCCTGCGCACACGCGCTGGACGACCATTTGCGCATCTATAGGCGCGATGGAGACCAAGTTACTAGTCTCGAGTTTGAAGACCTTTCAACCGTTTAACGACGCAACAGGATATATTGGTTTATGACGCAATCTCTTTTCGATCTGACCGGAAAAACAGCGCTGATTACGGGCTCCAGCCAGGGCATCGGCTTTGCGCTCGCACGCGGTCTCGCGGCGGCCGGCGCGCGGATCATCCTCAATGGCCGCAACGAAGAGCGCTTAAACGCAGCAGCCGAAAAACTGTCTGCCGATGGCGCGGCCGTTTCCACATCCGCATTTGATGTCACGGACAGCGCATCCGTGCAGGCCGCGATTGCCCAAATAGAAGCAGAATCCGCCATCGACATTTTGGTCAACAATGCGGGAATGCAAAACCGTCGCACGTTGGAAGAATTCCCCGATGAAGACTGGCATCAGCTGATGCGCACCAATGTCGACAGCGTGTTTTTCGTGGCCAAGGCGGTGGCCAACCACATGATCCCCCGCAAATCCGGCAAGATCATCAACATCTGCTCCGTACAATCCAAGATCGGACGGCCCACCATCGCGCCCTACACGGCCTCCAAAGGTGCCGTGGCAATGCTGACCAAAGGCATGTGTATTGATTGGGGAAAGCACAACATTCAGGTGAATGGGTTGGGCCCCGGCTACTTTAAAACCGAACTGACCGATGCGCTGGTCAACAATGCAGAATTTACCGGATGGCTGGAAGGCCGCACACCGGCGGGCCGCTGGGGTGATGTGCAGGAACTGGAAGGGGCTTGTGTGTTCTTGGCCTCGCCCGCATCGAGCTTCGTCAACGGGCACATTTTGTACGTCGATGGCGGCGTGACAACCACGCTTTGATGACCTTGCCGAGCCTCTAAGACATGAGCGACCGCAGGAATGATAAGGCGAACATACCCCTCGCAGTGCCGCCGCGCATCGTGGTGATGGGTGTTTGCGGCTGTGGAAAAACAACGGTGGGTGAAGCCCTTTCAGAGCGGTTGGGCGTTCCGTTTCGTGATGGCGATGATCTGCATCCCAAGGCCAATGTGGAAAGGATGAGCGCTGGCACACCACTGACGGACGAAGATCGCTGGCCGTGGCTGGCGCTCGTGGGTCGGGCTTTGGCGGACGCACCGCGCATCATCGGGTGCTCAGCGCTTAAGCGCTCTTATCGTGATGCCATTGCAGAAGCAGCGGGTGGACCCGTCGCGTTCCTTCATCTTTCAGGCACACGCGCTGTTATCGAAAGCCGAATGGGCGCGCGGCAGGGCCACTTTATGCCCACCAGCCTGATCGATAGCCAGTTTGCCGCTTTGGAACCGCTTGGCGCAGATGAGTGGTCGGTCACCGTCAACATCGATCAAAGCCTGCCGAGCTTGCTGGATGTCGCCGCTGACGGTCTGCACGCCCTTGGCAGTACACACACTTCTGAGCGGGCCTAGGCTCAAACCAAAAAGGACGCCGCTATGAAAGCGCTCTACATTCATTCCGAAAAAGACTTGCACCTAAGTGACGCGCCGCAGGAAAGCATGGGCGATGGTGAGGTTTTGATTGCGATCAACCATGGTGGCATTTGCGGGTCTGATTTGCACTACTACAACCATGGCGGCTTTGGTGCAGTGCGCCTGCGTGAACCCATGGTGTTGGGCCATGAGGTGGCCGGCACGGTGTTGCAGGCTGGCTCCGCCGTCACCAGCCTCAAAGCCGGTGACCGTGTGGCAGTGTCACCATCACGGCCCTGCGGTACGTGTGCCTATTGCGACAAGAGGCAGTACAATCACTGTCTCAACATGCGGTTTTATGGCAGCGCGATGCCGTTCCCGCATATTCAAGGCGCGTTCCGCCAGCAACTGCCAGCGCTGGAAAGCCAGTGCCACAAATTGGGCGACGATATCTCCACCGTTGAAGGGGCCTTTGCCGAGCCGTTTGCCGTGACGCTCCACGCCGCCAACCGAGCTGGCGATCTCAAAGGGAAGCGTGTTTTGATTACGGGTTGTGGTCCCATTGGAGCATTGGCGATCATGGCCGCTCAAACCCGTGGCGCTGGCGAGATTGTTGTCACGGACATTGCCGATGGAGCGCTGGCACGGGCTAAAGCGCTTGGTGCCGACAGGACCGTCAACACCCTTTCCGACCCGTCCGGACTCGACAAAGACAAGGAACACAAGGGCACATTTGACGTTTGCTTTGAAGCTTCCGGCGTGCAGGCCGCTTTGCACGGAGCGCTGGAAGCACTACGGCCCGGCGGCGTGATGGTGCAATTGGGTTTGGGAGGCGACATCACACTGCCGCTCAACATGCTGGTCGCCAAAGAAATCGAACTGCGCGGCACGTTTCGGTTCCACGAAGAATTTGCCGAAGCTGTAGACCTGATCAACCAACGGGCTGTGCCGGTCTTGGACCTGTTGACGGACACTTTCCCGCTGGAAGAGGCGCAAGCCGCATTCGAACGAGCCAACGACAAGAGCCGCGCCATGAAAGTGCAATTGGCCTTTTAGGGGCCCGGCTGTCGCTTTGCATACACAGACTTGATTGCGCGCTGACTATTCTAGCAAGGCCGTATCCTTGATCGCCTCCATGGCCACGAAGGTGGAGGTTTGGGCAACATGGGGTAGGGCGGACAAGTGCTCGCCCAAGAGGCTACGGTAGCTGACAATGTCTGCCGTGCGCACTTTCAAGAGATAGTCAAAACTCCCGGCGATCATGTGGCATTGCTCCACTTCAGGCATGGCGCTGACGGCTGCGTTAAACTCATCCAGTGCCTGCGCCCTCGTGTCAGACAGTTTCACCTCGACAAACGCGATGTGGTTCATCCCCAGCTTCACCGGA
Source organism: Pseudomonadota bacterium (assembly GCA_039815595.1). Classification (GTDB taxonomy): domain Bacteria; phylum Pseudomonadota; class Alphaproteobacteria; order Rhizobiales; family Rhizobiaceae; genus Pseudahrensia. The sequence goes on from JBCBYZ010000014.1 coordinate 32,638, forward strand.
TCAAGTTGAACCCGGTATCCGAGGATCACACCAGCAGCCTCCAGCCGCTTGAGCCGCGCCGTACAAGGTGTCTTGGATAGCCCCGCCACGTCGGAAAGCTCGGTAATGGTGATGCGCGCATTTTTGCTCAGCGCCCGCAGGATTTTCCAATCCAGCGCGTCGAGGCTTGGTTGAGCGGAAGTGGTCATAAATCGTGTATCCAGTTAAAAATTGAGAGAATTATCACGAAATCGTAAAAAATTGCGAGAACTAATCTCGTACATTTCCGATATGCTAAACATGAATTCGGGAGATTTGTGATGACAATTGCTTTAGACCGCGCATCCATTCAGGGCCAAACGGTGCCTTCGCCGCTGCCCCGTGCAAGTTCAGACCAAACGGAAGGGCAGCTTTTGCAGGCGCTCATCGACGAAGCGAGCATCGGTGCGGCGACTCATGCACGCATTCAGGCCCGTGCCATTGATTTGGTGGAACGCATTCGCCGCAACAGCAAACCCGGCATGATGGAACTGTTTTTGGGTGAATACGGCCTCTCCAGCGAAGAGGGCGTGGCCTTGATGTGTTTGGCGGAAGCGCTGCTGCGTGTCCCGGATGGCGCAACCATGGACGCCCTGATTGAAGATAAGATCGCCCCAAGCGAATGGGGCAAGCATCTGGGCCGCTCCCATTCTCCATTGGTCAACGCGTCCACTTGGGCCCTGTTTGTGACCGGTAAAGTGTTGGCGGACGAAACCCACGACAGCATAGCGGGCGTGTTGCAAGGCGCGATCAAGCGCATGGGCGAGCCGGTCATCCGCCAAGCTGTGGCCCGCGTGATGAAAGAGATGGGTCGCCAGTTTGTGTTGGGAGAAACCATTGAAGGCGCCATGCTGCGCGCCCGGATAAAAGAGGAAGACGGGTTCACCTACTCCTATGACATGTTAGGAGAGGCCGCCAAAACCGAGCGTGATGCCCGCCGCTATCATTTGGCGTATTCAGACGCGATCGGTGAACTTGCCAAGGCGGCCCACAGCGAAGACATCCGCCAAAATCCCGGCATTTCCATCAAACTCTCGGCACTCCACCCAAGATACGAAACTGTGCAGCGTGACCGGGTGATGGAAGAGCTTCTACCCCGCGCTCGGTCTCTGTGCGTCTTGGCCCGTTCAGCGGGCATTGGCCTCAACATCGATGCGGAAGAAGCCGCCCGTTTGGACATTTCCATGACCGTGGTGGAGGCGCTGTTGTCCGATCCGGTCTTGCGCGGCTGGGATGGTTTCGGTGTTGTCGTGCAAGCCTATGGCACGCGGGCCAATGCGGTAATCGATTGGTTGAACGGTCTCGCGACACGCCACGACCGTCGGATCATGGTGCGCTTGGTGAAGGGGGCCTATTGGGACACTGAAATCAAACAGGCGCAGGTGGAAGGTCACGCGGCGTACCCCGTCTTCACCCGGAAAGCTGCAACCGACGTGAGTTATATCTGCTGCGCCAAGAAGTTGCTGGCTGTGAGCGACCGCATCTATCCGCAATTTGCAACGCACAACGCGCATACGGTTGCAGCCGTTCTGGAATTGGCGAGCGATCTGGGTGTGCCGTCATCGCAGTTCGAGTTTCAACGCCTTCACGGGATGGGCGAAGCGCTGCATGACACGGTTTTGCAGCACCAGGAAACACGTTGCCGGATCTACGCACCCGTGGGTGCCCACAAGGACCTGCTCGCCTATCTCGTGCGTCGCCTGTTGGAGAACGGCGCGAACTCATCCTTCGTCAATCAGATTGTCGATGAAAGCGTCCCAGCTGAAATGGTGGCTGCCGACCCGTTTGCTCTGATGGATGGTCACATGGATGGATCACCAAATGCGATCCCTTTGCCTGGTGAAATTTTCCAACCTGAACGGCGAAACTCATGTGGGTGGGATATCGCAGACCCGTTCATATTGCAGGAGTTGGAAACAGGGATCGCACAGTTCGACAGCAAGCTCTGGATTGCGAATACGGGGTCAGGCGCAGTCGAAACCATCATCTCTCCAGCAACTGGCGCGGTCGTAGGGAGCGCAGCCTTGGCAACGGTTGAGGACGTCAAACAGGCGTTCCAAACCGTGCAAACGTGGACTGCCTCGGCGTCCCAGCGCGCTCATGTTCTGCGCAAAACTGCAAATCTGTACGAGCAGAACGCGCCCGAAATCTTCGCCCTCTTGATGCGTGAGGCCGGTAAGACCCTCCTCGATTGCGTGGGTGAACTGCGTGAGGCTGTGGACTTTTTAACGTACTACGCAGCCGAGGCGGAGCGACTTGAGCCACAACCGGCAGGCACGTTCACATGCATCGCGCCGTGGAACTTCCCGCTTGCGATTTTCACGGGTCAGATCGCCGCCGCATTGGCGGTTGGCAATGGCGTGCTGGCCAAACCGGCGGAGGCCACGCCTTTGATTGCGGATGTCGCGGTGAAGCTTTTGAAAGAGGCCGGTGTTCCAGAGCAGTGCCTTTTTTTGCTGTCAGGCAGTGGCGGGGAAATCGGCGCGGCACTCGCGTCCAATCCAAAGGTGAACGGCGTGTGCTTCACAGGCTCAACAGCCACCGCACAAACCATCAACCGCGCCATGGCCCAAAACGTGTCGCCCCATGCTGCTTTGATTGCGGAGACGGGCGGTCTGAATGCCATGATCGTGGACAGCACAGCCCTACCCGAACAGGCGATCACCGATATCGTTGCATCCGCCTTTCAGTCTGCCGGTCAGAGATGCAGCGCCTTACGGTGCCTTTATGTGCAGGAAGACATCGCAGATGAGTTCTGCGCCATGCTGTTTGGCGCGATGGACGAATTGCGCTTGGGTGATCCCAGACTGTTCTCCACCGATATAGGTCCGATCATCGACCAACCGTCTTTGGTCCGCATCACCGGGCACATCGAACAAGCGCGCAAAGAGGGGCGGCTGCTGAAGCAGATCGAAGCGCCGGTTGAGGGTTTCTTCTGCGGTCCCACAGTTATCGGGGTGGAGGGCATTGCCGACCTAAAGTCCGAGATATTTGGCCCGGTGCTCCACATTGCCCGGTTCCGCGCTCAAGATCTTGACAGCGTGGTCGACGAGATCAACGCGCAGAGCTATGGGCTGACATTCGGACTGCACAGCCGGATAGATGACCGGGTGCAGCATGTCATCGACCGGGTGCGGGCCGGAAACATCTACATCAACCGCAACCAGATTGGCGCGGTGGTAGGGTCCCAACCCTTTGGCGGTGAAGGCATGAGTGGCACTGGCCCAAAGGCCGGCGGCCCCAATTATCTGCCTCGCTTCGCCAGAGCCTCAGACATTGAAATGCCCGTGATGGAAGAAACACCGTCCGACGCAAAAGCTACTACACGATCAGAGCCAGAGGCGGCCCTTAGCGCCCTAGCCCCCGCCAATTCATCGGCAATCAGCACTGTTAATCTGCCCGGACCCACAGGCGAATCCAACCGGCTGAGCACTTATGCGCGGAACACCGTGCTCTGCCTGGGTCCCGGAGCAGAACGCGCCAGCGCGCAAGCGGCCAGAGCGCGCGCCATAGGATGCCGGACTTTGGCCCTCGCGCCGGGTGTAAAAGACGGGCTGGACGGTGTGATGGAGCCCAAAATATTGACCGAATTGGCGGAAGTTGACTGCGTGGTCACGGCTGACCCAAACCCAGTCGCTCTACGTCAGGCGCTCGCCGACCGTAAGGGAGCGCTGGTGCAACTTGTCCATGAGGCCGACATGGAGGCCCGTTTGGTGTTTGAGCGTCACGTTTGCATCGACACCACAGCCGCCGGTGGAAACGCCGCACTGATGGAAGGTGAAACCGTCTAAGTCTGTATCGTCAATCGGCAAATGCATTGAAAACAGTCAGTTCGCAACGATCACTCACGGGCAGATCAGCGCTCACGATGCCATCTCTCCACCGAACAGTGACCGCGTGCCAGTCCGGCGACACATCATCGTTTATGGGCAAAAGGCCATCATCCAGCAAAACATGGGCCGTGCCTTCGCCATCCTTATTGGTTGGGTAAGCGCGAAACTCAATCGCCTTCGCATCATGCGGTCGGCGCAAGTCCCAATTGGAGGCCAGCGGCAGGACCGCGCCTTCCCGCACCAGTATTGGTAACCGGTCGAGTGGTGCGTCCAGAGCCGCGGTCGTACCCGCGCGATGACGGTTGAGGCTTTGAAAATCGATCCAATCAAAACCCGTGCTGGGCAAGGTGATCGTCACCTGTCGGGTATCCTCCGACACAACCGGCGCGACCAGGACATGCGGCCCCAGCAAAAACACGTCCTGCTCGCTTTCCTCCACCGCATCGGCAAACTCATACAGAAGCGGGCGGATGATCGGGTCGCCGGTTCGGCTGGCCTGATAGGCCAATGCGTAAAGCAACG
>JBCBYZ010000073.1:0-16639 GCA_039815595.1 Pseudomonadota bacterium
GTCATCCCCGAAAATCGTATGGACATGCAAACCTCTGTTGGTGACATTTTCCATCAGGTATAGACGCCGTAATTCTCGCCTCCACCCGAAACTTGGCGGCCACCGTGTCCATCAAGCAAAGGACACCCTGCGGAAAGACAAACAAAGACCGTGCTAACAGTCACCAACCGACAAGCAAGACAGGTGATCTTGCATCTGCAGGGTCTCACCCGACCACCGAACCAAAAGTTTGGACCGGGCGAATTGCTCGCCATGATTGAGCAACTGGGATTTGTGCAGGTTGATTCCATCCAATGGGTGGAACGGGCACAGCACATGATCTTGGCGGCCCGGTCCCAAGCCTACCGTCCGCGCGATCTCAAACGTCTGTTGGAAAAAGACCGCAGCCTGTTTGAACATTGGACCCACGACGCGTCCGTCATTCCAACGCGGTTTTATGCCTATTGGAAACACCGCTTCACGCGCCACGAAGCCAAGGTCCACGCCAAGTTTTCAAACTGGCAGGGCGAGGGCTTTCTTGGCCATTGCCCGCAACTGATGGAGCACATTCGCGATCATGGTGCAGTTCGCTCACGGGACCTGGACAAACCACAAAAGGCGGAATCCGCTCGGTTGGACATGTGGCAATGGCATGATGGCAAAGCCGCGCTGGAGTTTTTGTGGCGCACCGGAAAACTGGCCATCAGCGGCCGCGACGGCTTCCAAAAAATCTACGATCTACCGGAACGTGTGCTGACCAAAAACATGTTGGGCGAAAGCGTTTCACACGATGGGTTTGTGGACTGGGCATGTCGGTCCGCGCTGGACCGTCTGGGCTTTGGCACTCCCGGAGACATAGCGCGCTATTGGGATTTGATTAGCATCAAGGAAGCTGCAGAATGGGTGGAGAACCATCTGACCTTGGGCGATGCCAACAACACGCTGCGCACCATCGAAGTGGTGGGACATGAGAAGACAGCCGTCAAAACCCTGGTCGCCCGCGCGGACATTGAAAGTGTGATCGCCAATCTACCCCCGGTCCCGGACCGCGTAAGAGCGCTCTCTCCCTTTGACCCGGTAATCCGGGACCGAAACCGGCTGGAATGGTTGTTTGGCTATGAATACCGGATTGAAATTTATGTCCCGGAAACAAAGCGCCGCTGGGGTTATTACGTGTTTCCCCTGCTGGAAGCTGACAGACTGATCGGGCGCATCGACATGCGGGCGCGCCGCTCCCACGACCAATTGGAAGTCAAACGTGTCTGGTTGGAAAAGGGTGTACGATTCGGCCCCGGACGAAAAGCCCGACTGGACGGTGAGTTGCTGCGGCAAGCACGCTTGGCAAATGTCAAAAAAATTGTCTGGCTGGATGGCGCCGAACCCGATTGATCGAGCTGCACAACTTGGTTTTTGAACAAAATGCCGGTAACCGCCGCACGGCAGACCGCTTGAATAACGTCTAAGCACAACACGCAACACAATGAGGTGAACCATGCTTGGAAGCATAAGCCCTATCGGTTTCACATTGGCTATCATCGCCTCAATGGCCATCGGCGCGGTATGGTACACAGTTCTGTCCGGACCGTGGATAAAGGCAAACGGCTTTGACGAACGCGAAATTGCCAAAGCGCAGTCCGGAGGCGGTGCTGGCATCTATGGAACGGCGGCGCTCAGTCACGCCATCATGGCTCTGGTGCTCAGCGCACTGCTCTACCAGACGCAAGCCAATTCACTCGCGGGCGGGCTAACACTGGCGTTTTTGTGCTGGTTGGGCTTTGTCATCACCACAATGAGCGTGAACCATCGTTTTCAGATGAAACCGTGGTCACTCACCATCATCGACGCCGGGCATTTTTTACTGGTGTTGTTGGCACAAGGCGCACTTCTTGGTGCGTTCAGCGGTGCTGCTTAAGGCTGGCCAGTAGGCCAACGGCTACCACGTACGGCGTGGTCCATTATCGATGTGGAAATAGCCAGACTTATAGCGCTTGAACCCACCGACGCTGGGGTGATTGCGCAAGAAGCTGCTCAGGCCTTTGGTATTGCCATAAACGTTGAAATCAACAGCGCGACACGTGAGGTGGTACGAACCCTTTTTGCCGCCCACCCGACGGTTGTGCGCCCAGGACCGGTGTGTGCTGTTGATGACCACACGACCGTAACGCTTAGCGACCGTGCGCAGCACGTTTTTCAAACCGTTTGGCACACAGCGCCAAGGCTTGTTCACGGAGATACCGTAGGACTTACCCTTGGGCACTTTGGGCACACGAATCGCAACAACCTTTGTGTTTTTGCGCTTCTTAGCTTTGTTCTTTGCAACACGACTGTGAACCGCGGCTGGCGGCTTTCGCTTGCTGAAGGATCTTAAGACGCGCCTTTTGCGCGGTTTGCGGACAGTCTTCTTGGCGACTTTGGTTTTGCCAGACTTGGTACTTTTAGTGCTCGATTTCACCTTCTTGGACGGTGACGACGCATTGGTTTTACGCGCTTCGCGTCTGTCTTTGCGCGCCAGCGCACGATCTTCACGTGCTTTTTTGAAAGCGACCTGTCTCTGCGCCCGGGCTTTCCGCGCACGCTCTCGCGCAACCTTAATCTTGTCTTCGCGCTGTTTCAGCTCCGAACCGGACTGGATGCCCATATCGATGCCCGAGTTAGTAATCGGCGAGCACGCAGCCAACACCAAACAGACAGCTGACAAGCAAACAGCACGCAAAAAAGTCATAGGCTCAAACCAGTTTGTGTGAATTTAACGCCGCCCGTATTCGGGACGTAACGATTTTTTTACACTTCGTCCATCGCACCTGACATTCGTGTGATTCGACAAACGGTCGCGGGGGCTTCGAGCCCAAAAGTGGCGATCTCAAGACCTCTAACAGAGCCAGCACTTTCACGCGTTGAATGCCTGTTCTCTCGCTCAAAAGGCGGTCGTCGGAAGTCTAATGGACGAAAGCCCGGTCTGGTTTTAGCTTTGCGGCGATATTGGCGGAACGAAGCCGCCAAGGGAGGACACCGAGATGGAAACTACACTTTATCCTGTCGCGCAGGAGGTTGCTGATCGCGCCCATGTCGACAACGCAGGCTACATGGACATGTATGCCAAGAGCGTCGCCGATCCGGATTCCTTCTGGGCCGAACACGGCAAACGGCTCGACTGGATCAAGCCCTATGTCAAAGTGCAGAACTGGTCCTACGGTTATCCCGACGTCTCCATCAAATGGTATGAAGACGGCACACTCAACGTGGCGGCCAACTGTATCGACCGTCATCTGGAAAAGCGCGGCGATCAGGTCGCCATCATCTGGGAAGGCGACGATCCTTCCGACGATGCCAAAATCACCTATCGCGAACTTCACGATCACGTTTGCCGCCTCGCCAATGTGATGAAAGCCAACGGCGTCAAAAAAGGCGACCGCGTTACAATCTATATGCCGATGATCCCGGAAGCGGCCTACGCCATGTTGGCCTGCGCCCGCATCGGCGCCGTACATTCCATCGTCTTTGGCGGCTTCTCTCCTGACGCTCTGGCCGGTCGCATCGTCGATTGCGATTCCAAATTCGTCATCACCGCCGATGAGGGCTTGCGCGGAGGCAAATCCGTACCGCTCAAGGTTAACACAGACAACGCAATCGAGATCGCTGCCATCTCCAACGTGCATGTGGAGCACGTGGTAGTCGTTCGCAGGACAGGCGGAGCTGTTGGTTGGGAACCGGGCCGGGACATCTGGTATCACGAAGCCGTCGAGAAGGTGGACGCAATCTGCGAGCCTGAAGAAATGAACGCGGAAGATCCGCTTTTCATTCTTTATACATCCGGCTCCACCGGCCAGCCCAAAGGCGTGTTGCACACAACAGGCGGCTATTTGGTGTGGGCATCCATGACCCATGAATATGTTTTTGATTACCACGAGGGTGATATCTACTGGTGCACCGCCGATGTCGGCTGGGTGACGGGTCACAGCTACATCGTTTACGGCCCACTGGCCAACGGCGCGACCACATTGATGTTTGAAGGTGTTCCAAACTACCCGGACACATCCCGATTCTGGCAGGTATGCGACAAGCACCAGGTCAACATTTTCTACACCGCACCCACCGCCATCCGCGCGCTGATGCAAGCCGGTGATGGCCCCGTAAAATCAACCGACCGCTCCTCCCTGCGATTGCTCGGGTCGGTTGGAGAACCCATTAACCCCGAAGCGTGGGAATGGTACCACAAAGTGGTCGGAGACAGCCGCTGTCCCATCGTGGACACGTGGTGGCAGACGGAAACCGGCGGTATCATGATCACACCATTGCCCGGAGCAACTGCCCTCAAGCCCGGCTCCGCCACCCGCCCATTCTTCGGCATCCAACCGCAATTGGTGGACAATGATGGGCACGAGTTGACCGGCGCAACAGAAGGCAACTTGTGCATCACACATTCCTGGCCGGGCCAGATGCGGACGGTCTATGGCGACCACGAGCGTTTCGTCCAAACCTATTTCTCCACCTATAAGGGCAAATATTTCACCGGCGACGGCTGCCGTGTCGATGAAGACGGCTACTATTGGATCACAGGTCGCGTCGATGATGTGATCAATGTATCCGGCCACCGCATGGGCACTGCCGAAGTTGAATCGGCTTTGGTTGCCCACGACACGGTCTCAGAATCCGCTGTTGTCGGCTATCCCCACGACATTAAGGGACAAGGCATCTATTGCTATGTCACGCTCATGGCGGGTGTGGAGCCAACCGATGAGCTTAAAAGCGAACTGCGCACCCACGTGCGTAAGGAGATCGGCCCTATCGCATCCCCCGACGCGATCCAATTCGCTCCGGGCCTGCCCAAAACCCGCTCCGGCAAGATCATGCGCCGTATCCTGCGTAAAATTGCTGAAGACGATTTCGGCTCATTGGGCGACACATCGACTTTGGCCGATCCGGCCGTTGTCGATGATCTGATCGAAAACCGGCAGAATCGCCAATCCTGATCAGTCCGAACCGGACGGGCGGATGTGATCTAAACTACTTGGAACGGCGCAGTTTTTGCGCCGTTTCTGCTAAACGGGCTTGACGCTGCTCCACCGTGTCCCGCGACACGCCCCACAAGAAAGAGAATGACTGAAAACCTTCTTCGGTGATCCTGTCGGTATCCAGCGCATGGACGACCTTCTCCAAAAGCTGGGTAAGCTCCACGCGCAGCGGCTCTAATTCAGCTTGTTCATGCGCCGCACGCGCGCGTTTGGCGATGTCCAGCAGCGCTTCATTGTAGTCATCGCCACGATTCTTGGCCTTCGCCTGCATGCTGCGACGCACCGCCAAGCCGAATGAAGCCAGCATCGCAAAGACGGTGACAATCAGTGCCATGGGCTCCGCATTTTCCTGCAAAAAGCTCGGCTCATCGCGATTGTAATAGCGGACGGCACCTTCATGGATTGGCAGCGAAGCGCCACTGTTGAGGGTCGGTTGAGTGATCGCAGCCGACAGCGGCATTCGGATCAACAGATCCAAACGGTGCTCGAAAACAACGCGGGTCAGTTCCGCGATTGCGTCAGCATTCACAGCCTCATTCGCCACCAGTAACCGGCTTAAACTGGTCGTACTAATGTCCCGTTCAGGCCAAGGGGGCGTCCCGTTAAACGAACCTTTGACGATGCGCTGGGGTGTCAAAAATGGCCGCTTGAGCGCCATGGCCTCGGCCTGGTCAATCTCGATGAAACCCATCCCCACCCTGCGAATGCCCGCTTCTTCCACAAAGGCGATTAGCAACGGATCACGGATGGAGTTGAGGAAGAACACCGCGTCCACTTCACCGGTCAAAAACCGGTTCACAGACTGCAGACGTGTGGAGGACAGGGATCGGAACGAATCGATGGCCATCCCGTAATGATCGACGATTGTCCAAAATGCCTGCTGACCCGGACTGCCCGATTCTGGAATGGCAACACGTTTTCCAGCCAGATCATTGACGGATCGGATGTTGGAACCGCTGCGAGCGATCAGCAAAAAGTAGTCTGGAAAAAGTCCGGCAACGAGGTTCACGTTGGGCACCGCCGGAGTGTTGGAAGCGATGGTGCCCAGATCAACGCTGCCCCGCTGGATCAGCGAAATGTTGATGGATGAGTTTCGGCTTTCACGAACTTGCAAACGGACCGTCGTGCTGTGGCGCTCCAGAACTTCGGCTATATCGGCGATAAGGCGAAAGGAGTCGCTGCCCCGTGGGCCGGCCACAGCCGTCAACATGGTAACGGGCTGCTCCCGCACCCAAACGTACCACGACCCAACGACCGCAGCGGCGAGCGCGGCGACCAATAAAAGCCCAGCCGTCCAACGCCCCCACATCCCGGAATTATCGGCGCTTGTTACGCGCCGCCAACGTGCGCAAACGCAAGGCATTCAACTGAATGAAGCCATGGGCATCCTGTTGATCGTATGCGCCAGCATCATCCTCAAAGGTCACCAATTCTTCCGAATATAAGGACTGCGCGCTGTCACGCGCAGTGACCATCACATTGCCCTTATAGAGTTTGAGGCTGACGTCACCTTCGACATGGGTTTGGCTCTCATCAATGGCTGCTTGCAACATGCTGCGCTCGGGGGAGAACCAAAAGCCGTTGTAAATCAGTTCGGCATAGCGCGGCATCAACTCGTCTTTTAGGTGGGCTGCCCCGCGGTCCAGCGTGATGGATTCAATCGCACGGTGGGCTGTAAGTAAGATCGTACCACCGGGGGTTTCGTAAACGCCGCGGGATTTCATGCCCACGAAGCGGTTCTCAACCAGATCAAGCCGCCCGATGCCGTTGTCATGACCAAGCTCATTCAAACGGGTGAACAGTTCAGCCGGTCCCATGCGGGTACCATCTATGGCAACCGGATCGCCCTTCTCAAAACTGATGGTGATGTCGGTCGCGACATCGGGCGCTTCCTGCGGGTCGATCGTGCGCATATACACATACTCAGGCGCGGCAACGGCCGGATCTTCCAGCACCTTGCCCTCAGACGATGAATGCAGAAGATTGGCGTCAACAGAAAATGGCGCTTCGTTGCGCTTGTCTTTACCGATCTGAATTTGATGGGCTTCGGCAAAATTCATCAGGTCGGTACGCGAAACGAAGTCCCATTCCCTCCATGGGGCAATCACACGGATATCGGGATTGAGCGCATAGGCGGCCAGCTCAAACCGCACCTGATCATTGCCCTTACCCGTCGCGCCATGAGCGATGGCGTCAGCGCCGGTTTCCTCGGCAATCTCAATCAGGCGTTTTGAAATCAACGGTCGGGCGATGGATGTCCCGAGCAAATACACACCCTCATAGACCGCATTGGCGCGGAACATGGGAAAGACGAAATCGCGGATGAATTCGTCTCTTACATCTTCGATATAGATTTCCTTGATGCCCAAATTCTCGGCCTTGCGTCGAGCTTCTTCCAGCTCCGCGCCGCCTTCGATGGTGCTTTGACCCAGATCGGCGGTGAAAGTCACCACTTCCGCATCATACTCGGTCTGGAGCCATTTCAAGATGATGGACGTATCAAGACCACCGGAATAAGCGAGCACGACCTTTTTAACGTCGCCTTTTTTGATTTTGGACATGGATGCTTCGTGATTTGAGCCGACCGGTCGAGGCGTAGAATGAAACGCGTGCGCACAGGTCGAGCATGTTGGAATTTGGCCGCACTTTACCGGCTTACCGCCGCATCACAAGCCAACAATCACGCCCTTAGCGATGAAGCGGCGCCGCCATGCGCTGACCCCAGTTCAAAAAGGCATCTGTGGTCCGTTGCGCCAGCGGAGTTGCAGCGTACCAATACGCCAAACAAATGCAGGTCACAGACAGTGTGGCCCCGATGGTCACGTCTGAGAAGAAATGACGACCGAAAGCCACCCGCAAACCGGCCACAAAGATCGCAAACACCAGCAGCAGTGCACCGCCCCCAACACGCCATGCCGCGGGTAAAAGGGGCACCAACCAAAGCAACCAAAAGGCTGCGGCGGCCTCCCCGGAGACAAACGAGCAATTGCGGGCACATTCGTCCACGATGGTTCCAGGCAGGGAAAACTCTCGCAAACCGCCAAACTCCGTGGTTTGGAAGGGACGTGCCCGACCCCAAAACTCTTTTAAAATCCAGTTTGTGATCAGCAGCGGACCCAAGAACAGGGAAATCAAACCGACACCGGACACTTGGATACGCCCCCGATCCGGTTTGGCTGAAGACACGAACGCGGAAATCAACGCTAGAAATGTCAGCACCATCACTGCCCGCGGCGTGGTCATCCCGATGTTGCGCAACCCGTCCCAAAAAGCACTTTGAACCAAAGGAAACGTTCCGCAAACCCGCCAACTCGGCTCTGCGGTCTCACAGGCTTGCGCGACAAAGAACCAAGAAGTGATTGCGGTGTCCCATTGCGGGTTTGCACGAAAAACCAACAGCAAGATCGCGGTCACAGAAAACGAAGCAACCGTCGCCCAACCCCAAAGCCTCTGCTTTTCCAAAACACCCATGGACCGTCGCTTCACACTCTCGTTCATCAAAGACAAACCAAACCTGTCGGCCGCAAAATCATTGCGCCAAAAGGCAAACCCGTCCAAACAGAAGCCCTTAAAGCAGACGGTATGACGCCCGTCATCCGCAGACAGGTTTCAAGTGATGGATTTTCTGCCCGACCCTACCGTCATCGTCGCGTTTTCCGTAGCTGCCATCGTTTTATCGATCACGCCCGGCCCGGATATGACTCTGTTTTTGAGCCGCACCCTCAGTCAGGGCCGCATGGCGGGGATAGTCAGCATGTTAGGTGCTACCACCGGAACCATGATACATACAGTATTGGCAGTTGTGGGCATATCGGCGCTAATTGCGGCCTCGCCCATCGCGTTTGGGATTTTGAAAATTGTGGGTGCGCTTTATCTGTTGTGGTTGGCTTATCAGGCAGTTTTCAAAGGCTCTACGTTCACGCTGGAAAACGATAAACCCAAAAAGCAAACGAGCTTGAAAACAAGCTTTTTGATGGGCATCGGCGTCAACTTGCTGAACCCCAAAGTCGTACTCTTTTTTATGACGTTTCTCCCGCAGTTTGTCTCCGCGTCAGACCCGGCAGCCTGGCAAAAAATGCTGTTCCTTGGGCTGTTCTTTGGCCTGCTCACCGCACCCCTAATGGCCGTCATGATTTACGCCGCCCGCAGCTTTGCCGACACTTTGCAAAAAAAGCCGCTGGTGCGTCGGGTCATCGACTACGTGTTTGGATCGATATTTGCACTGTTTGCAGTGCGCATTTTGTGGGCCGACAGCCGCTGACACGCTTCAAGCATATGATCCTTTAAATCCGATCTTCCCCAAGCCATTTGCCTGCCCGATGACCGGCGATCAGCCAGTGAACAAGACCACCAACAAAACCAGCGCTTAACACCGATAGCCATATCTCGGATGATTTATATGCTCCATCCAAAGCGATAACGATTACATCCATCCCGCCGCCGATAATCACTGCGGCAACGGCCACCAACCCGCCGCAGACTAAGTGGACCAAAAATGAGCGTGCACGCGCCATTTCTGTGAACAGGATAGCCGCCAGCATGGGGTAGATGGCGCTCAACCAAACCGCCCAAACCGTAGCGACGGCAAAGCCAGAAGCGGCGAGCACAACAGCCTCATCCTCCCGCAACCAGCCAACATCACCTCCCAAAAACAAAGTGAGCGTGAGCATGATTGCAGCACCAAGGGATGCAAAAAGGGCTGAGACCGCAAGAGTGATACAGCGCAAAAGCGCGCGCACGAAGAGAAGCGGAAGGTTCAAGCGCCGTGACCGGCAACCATGCTGGCCATGGCTTCCATAGCCTGGCGCTCTTTGATCCGCATCCGTTCGGATTCGGATTTTAACTGACCACAAGCTGCTAAAATATCCCGTCCCCGTGGTGTGCGGATGGGGGACGCATATCCGTTGGCATTAATGAAGTCGGCAAAAATCTCAATCTGGTCCCAGTCTGAGCATTCATACTGCGACCCGGGCCACGGATTAAACGGGATCAAATTGATCTTGGCGGGAATGCCTTTCAACAAGCGGACCAGTTCCTTGGCGTCCTGCAAACTATCATTCACACCCTTTAGCATCACATACTCAAACGTAATGCGCTTGGCGTTGGATACACCGGGATAGGTGCGGCACGCCTCGAGCAATTGGGCAATCGGATACTTTTTGTTGATCGGCACAATCTCGTCGCGCAACGTGTCGTTGGTGGCGTGTAACGAAATGGCGAGCATGCACCCAATCTCATCACCTGTCCGCATGATCTCCGGCACAACACCGGATGTTGACAGCGTGATCCGCCGTTTGGACAGGGCCAAACCCTCGCCATCCGATGCAATCAAGAGCGCCTTCTTCACGTTGTCAAAATTGTAGAGCGGTTCACCCATCCCCATCATCACGATGTTGGTGACCTTCCGATCACCCTCCGGAATGAAACCATCGACCTGCGCATCCTTATTGGGAAAATCGCCCAGCCGGTCCCGTGCGACGATGAGCTGCATCAACACCTCTTCCGCCGTCAGGTTGCGCACCAGTTTTTGGGTGCCGGTATGGCAAAACGTGCAGGTGAGCGTGCAACCCACTTGGGAAGAGATGCACAGCGTGCCCCGGTCCTCTTCGGGAATATAAACCGTCTCCACTTCAACGGGGCGGCCTGCCCCTCGTGGCGGAAATCGCAACAGCCATTTCCGGGTCCCGTCCTCCGAGATCTGCTCTTCAACAATTTCGGGACGCTGCAGCGTAAAGGCTGCTTCAAATTTGGCGCGCAGATCTTTGGCAATGTTAGACATGGCCGAAAAATCGCTATGACCACGAAAATAGATCCACGACCACAATTGAGAAGCGCGCATGCGGCACTGTTTTGGAGGAACCCCGGCCTGTTCCAAAGCCGACGCCAGCTCCGCACGGTCTAACCCGATAAGCGATACACGCCCATCATCTACCGAGCCGATGAGGGCATCAGCGGCGGCACGCGTGTTGGGATTTAGCAGATCAAGCGAATGGGCCATGGGGTGGCGCTCTTTTAATAACAAGCGCGCCTTATATGACGGTCAGGCGGGTCCCGTGCAAGGCAAGGGGTTTGGGGCGGCGGGCTGCAAGCTAACGCCCTATTTGCAGTTGGATGCCTCTTGCAATGCCGCAGTCACACCGGACAGAGAGTACGTGTAAGACGTCTTTGTGCCACGGCTGGATTGTCCAGACACTTTCATGGTGGAGCCGGCCCGCATCGCATTCACCAGCGCGGGCTCTTGGGCGACGTCACGTACCCATGCGTTATTGCCTTTAGCGAACAACTCAAACGTCTTGCCGTCCACAGTGACGGTCACTTGCGTGTCTTCCTTCAGAGGATAGCCCACCTCGACTTGCGGTTCAAAACCGGTAGAGCCGTCAGGCTTCTGGCTCACCAGAAAGAACACGTCGCCGTGGTTGCGGTCAGTGGGCTCTTTCACCGTGGGAATAGAGAGAACGTAACAAATCTTACCTGCGCGGGCATCATTGTAGGTGTAAGCGCCCCACGCGTTGTGCTGCTTGATCACCGTCGGTGTCTGAGCGGCCGCGTCTTGGGTCGCTGCAACACTCATCACCGCGCTCGCAACCAAGGCCACAGCAGCGGAAGCTAAAATTTGTGTTTTTCCGTTCACGTTCATTCTACCCACCAGATCATTGCTACAGTTTGCGCTTTGACATTCAGCACCGAAAACACGTGTCATACACCCACCCGGAAACCGATACTTTTTGGAAAATACGATCTTTTTTCAAAAGACTTTATTGACCAACACAGCCCTCCGCGCAGAATGCGCACTTGCGGTTAGAAAATACTGAAGAGACATGGTTAATGATGTGTCTCCCAAACTGGTATCAACCTGCAAAGCGCCACAGCAGGCGGTCTCCACGTCTGAAAATGCCGGTCTATTTTGACGAAAATACGGAACTGAAACATGTCGTGAAAGCCGGTTGGAATCACAAAAGGCTCAACAGGCGGACTTGGGCAATCATATGCAATTTAAGCCTTGGTTTTGGTCACCGGAGTGGCTTCTTTGTAATGCACCTGCCGGTTTCGGCCCTTCCGGCCCGGCTGACGTTTTCCTCCAGAATAGGTGGGCGCGCCGTGTAGGTGAGCGATCAGCGGCTCAACCGGTCCACCTGCCCGCACAGGCCGTTCCGCAAACCGACCCAAAGACTGCACGCGATCATACATGATGATGGCTCCGGCAGTCGCCACGTTGAGACAATAGAGCGTGGGTATTTTCACCACAAACTCGCACTTAGCCGTCAATTCCGGTGACAAAGATCCATTTTCGGGGCCCATCACATAGGCGGCCTTGGTGGGATGGCGAAAGCTGGGAAGTTCAATCGCATCATCCGTCAATTCAACACCGACCAACCGACATCCATCCGGCAACAACAAATCGGACACATCAGAAAAACTGTACCACGGCATGTGATCTTGGCTGCGCGTGGTGTCAGACGGTGCCCCGTCTTCCAACAATGGGTCGGGCAATCGATGCCCTTGGCTGACGGTGAACACAAAACTCGCGCCGAACCCGTAGGCGGTCCGTGCGAGATTCCCAAAATTCATGGGTTTGGAAATCCCTTCCGCCCCGATACCAAAAAAGCCCCGTGCAGCCACCGGACCCTCAGCCTGCGATCAGTTTGATGTATTTGTCGAACACCCAACCGGATGGGCAAGGCCCATTGTAATTGCGCACGTTGCGGGTGGGCGAACTCACAAAGCAATCCTGTCCGCCTTTTGAATAAACAACACCGATCCAACGACCCCGTGTTTCACACATCCACACCCCCTGTTTGGGTCCAAGCCTGTCCAACTCACGGCCTTGTCCGGACGGACGGTTTCTCACGGACAAGTAGTTGTCGCCGTTGGGGTTTAGCCGGTAAACCTCGCCGAAACCGCCGCAAGCATCAAACTCAGGGCCATCCAACCCCAGCCGAACCGGTACGGATTGCGCCGCCACAACCTGTGGAGCGACCAAGGCAAGCGTCAGTGTGCTCACGGCACCAAACCGCTTTATCTGTTTGAAAATCGATTGAATCATCGTCGCGTGTCTCCCAACAAAGCTCCCCTGCACCCCCAACGATAGGCAACCGGACGAAAGATTGAAAGCGGTGTCGCGTGGAACGCTATCTAGACCCCACAAACCGGTCTGATAAACAACGCCAACAAAGAAACTGCTGGCCGGGATTGGCCACGACCGGGAGGAACCAAAAATGACTATGAAAGCCCTTTTGTCGAAGGAACCCGGCCCTCCCTCCACGATGGTAGTCGAGCAGATCGAAAAACCGACGCCGAAACCGTTTGAAGTGTTGGTGAAGGTCAACATTGCCGCGCTGAATTTTTTCGATTGCCTGATCATCGAAGACAAATATCAGTTCAAACCACCACGGCCTTTTTCTATCGCCGCAGAGATGTCCGGCGTCGTGGAAACCGTTGGCGACAAAGTAGAAGGATTTAAGCCCGGTGATCGGGTCTGTGGCTACGTTCAGGGCGGCACGGCTCGCGAATACGTCGCCGCGCCCGCGGTGGTTCTCTCGCACATTCCCGATGGTGTCAGCGACGAAGATGCTGCCTGCATCATGGTCACCTACGGCACGTCCTATCACGGCATCAAAGACCGTGGAGAGTTGAAAGCCGGTGAGACGCTCGCGGTCTTGGGTGCATCCGGCGGAGTGGGTCAGGCTGCGGTCGAGCTTGGCAAAATCATGGGGGCCCGTGTTATCGCCTGTGCTTCTACCGATGAGAAACTCGCCTTTGCAAAGGAGTGCGGGGCGGACGAAGGTGTCAATTATTCAAACGAAGACCTGAAAACCCGTTTGAAAGAGCTCACCGGCGGAAACGGCGTTGACGTGATCTACGATCCGGTGGGCGGCGATTTTGCGGAAGCCGCATTCCGCTCAGTCGCTTGGGGTGGCCGTTTTCTGGTCATCGGCTTTGCCGCCGGTCCAATCCCCAAAATTCCGTTGAACCTGCCTTTGTTGAAAGGGGCTGACCTGCGAGGTGTGTTCTGGGGAGCCTTCACCGCACGGGATCCAGAAGGCAACCGCAAAAACATCGACGATTTGCTAGGCTGGCTCGCAGACGGCACGCTCAAACCGCATGTGGACAGTGTCTTCCCACTGGAAGAAGGCGCAGCAGCGCTGGAGAAAATCGCTTCGCGCAACGTAAAGGGCAAAGTGCTCTTGCGGGTGACCGGTTAAGGATTCCGGGTTTCAGCCGCAGCGTCAGCACCATCGGGAGACGGCGCGTAGTTCTCCAACTCCATACCAAGCGCTTCACGTGCTTTGCGTCGGTGCTCATCGGTCATATGAGCGCCGATCAGTGTGACAGCCGCTGTCAGCACGGCCAGATCATCGCTAAAACCGACAAACGCCAAGAGGTCTGGAATCGTATCCAGCGGCATAACGAAATAGGCCAGCGCCGCCATCAACGTGGCCCGCACTTTAAGCGGCGTTTTTTTATCTGTGGCGCAATAGTACGCAGCGCCCACATCTTCGGAAAACGGGATACTGGCAGCAACGGCGCGCAGCTTCGGCCATAATTTGCTGCGCACTTTTTCTTCTCGCTTTTCAGCCTCTTCCACCGGAACGGGCAGCAAAACTTTGTCGATTTCTGATGGTTTCATAGCAACCTCCGCTTTGGAAATAGGGTGAAGTGTGGCAGCTCACAAGACAAAGGCCGTTTGAGCGCCAACCCCGCGCCACTATCAGGAGACGTCATATGAAACTAAACAGCGAACACGCCGCCATCATCACCGGCGGCGCATCCGGTCTCGGTGAAGCCACAGCCCGCAAATTGGCAAGCCGTGGCGTGAAAGTCTGCGTATTCGATCTCAACGAAGAGCGCGGACAGAGCGTAGCAAAAGACATTGGTGGCGTGTTTGCTAAGGTGGACGTTTCCGACACGGACAGCGTTGCAGCCGGATTTGAAACAGCCCGTGCAGCCCATGGCACCGAACGCATCTTGGTGAATTGTGCAGGCATCGGCCCGGCCATGAAAACCGTCTCCCGCGATCGGAACACCGGTGACGTACGGGTTCACGATCTTGGCCTGTTCGCAAAAACCATCGCCATCAACCTGACCGGCTCGTTCAACTGCATCGCCCATGCAGCCGCTGGCATGGTGGATCTTGATCCGATGACGGAGGACAGGGAGCGGGGCGTTATCGTTAATACGGCATCGGTTGCGGCGGAAGACGGACAGATCGGCCAAGCCGCCTATTCGGCATCCAAAGGCGGTATCAAAGGTATGACCCTTCCCATCGCCCGCGACTTGGCACGCGACGGTGTGCGCGTGTGCTCGATCCTGCCCGGCCTGTTCAAAACACCTCTGTTTGAAGGACTGCCGGAAGAAGCGGTTAAAGCGTTGTCAGTTTCAGTGCCGTTCCCTTCCCGGCTTGGGCGTCCGGAAGAATATGCAGATTTGGTGGAGCACATTTGCACCAACGAAATGCTCAACGCCGCCTGCATTCGTCTGGATGGTGCAATTCGCATGGCACCCAAGTAAGACGGTGGCATCAGTCTTCTAGGTGTCGGTGAGACAAGCCTATCAGGCGCTGAAAAGAGCGTCCAGAGCCTTGGCCAACGCAACATCCAGGTCCGTCAAACCGTGCGCATCGTGGGTGGTCAACGTGACGTCCACGCGGTTGTAGACGTTGGACCATTCGGGGTGATGGTTCATTTTTTCGGCGATCAGTGCAGCACTGGTCATGAAGCCGAATGCCTCGATGAAATTAGCGAATTTGAACTGCCGATGGATCGCATCACGCTCGGCATCGTGAGACCAATCGGGCAAGGCCGTCAGTGCGTTCGCATGATCCTGTCCGCTGAGTCGTTTTGCCATAGTCCAACTCCCATCCAACTTTTCCGCATTATCACTTCAGTGCTGCAGCGTGCTATGAAGATCGCCATCAAGCAACGGCTCCCACAGTCGCAGGCCAACCCAATGATTGTATGTTTTAAGTTGCAGACGCTTCCACACTGCGAGCACGCCAAAGCAAAAACAGTGCGTAGTAGAACAGGAACCAGACGATAAAAATCTCTTGGAATTCGCCGGGGCGATAAACGAGGTATTCAGACAGACCCGTATACTTTTTCAAAATCCGATAAACCCAGCCAAACGCAATCAGGATCGCCAGCCAGCGCAGCGCTATCGGCGGATAAGTAAAGTCGAATCTGGCCGGCAGCAAACCGGGTTTGTGGATCAGTATCCAAGGATAAATGATGCCGGTAATCACAATCCCTGCCATCAAGATGCCACGAGGCAATTGATCCAGCAGGTTGCTGACATTGTGCAGGTTTGTTTCTTGTTGATCGTTGAGCGTCGCCCAACCGTCTGGCGTCACCCAACCCACATAGTGCTGCCCCCAGGACGCCTCCTCACCCGCCAGATAGATCCCTCCCAGAAACATCGCAAAGCACCAGAATCGTAACAAAGGGTCAGATTTCGCAACATCCGAAAACACCAACCTCAGTCCGATCAGACCGGTGAGAAGTGGCAGGAAGAAATGCAAAAATTCCAACAGGCCCTGCCGCTCGCTGGCAAACCATTTCATGAAAAAGGGGGTGTATGCATAGGCCACCAAAGGGATAGCGATGAACACAAATGTCGGAAACCAAATCGTCCAAAACGGCGAACTGGCTTGA
>JBCBYZ010000124.1:0-9837 GCA_039815595.1 Pseudomonadota bacterium
ATGAAATAATTAGAACAAATCGAAAAAGAAATAATTTCCATAAAAAATAAAAAAATTCTTCCAAAATACAAAATTATGTTAATTAAATCACTTTCAATTCAATCGAAAATTGCGATTTTAGATAAAATAGAGAAAGTCGAAAATAATGACAGTCCTTTTAACTTGAATAATGAAACTTATCAAAAAAATAAAAAATGGGTTGAATCTATTTGCCAAATACCATTTGATATTCATAGTAAAACACTAGTTTCACTTAAAAGTCCAAAAAAAGAAATTTCTTTATTTCTTTCAAATGCTAAAAATGAATTGGATAAATGTATTTATGGACAAGAAAAAGCCAAAGAACATATCTTAGAGATTTTAGCTGGAAATATAACTAATCCTGAAACTGTGAATAGACCAATATTATTTCTTGGTGAGAAAGGAACTGGTAAAACATCAATTGCTATGTGCTTATCAAAAATACTAAATAGGCCATTTTTCATTGATAATCTGGGTGGTAAAAGAAATAGTGAAGATTATACAGGACATTCTTTTACATATTTGGGGTCTCAATATGGGAAAATTGTTGATTGGTTAATAAAAGGCCAATGTATGAATCCGATTATTCTTGGAGATGAGTTAGATAAATTGAGTTATGGATGGAGTTCCAATGATATAGCAAGTCTTCTTACTCATGTGACTGATTCAACACAAAATCATAAATACACTGATAATTATTTTCAAGGAGTTGAGATTTCTCTTTCTGGAATCCAATGGATATTTTCTGCAAATAATATAGAGAATATAAATCCAATTTTACTGGACAGATTGATAATTATTGATTTTGAATCTTTTGATTTAGAACAAAAAATTACTATTTCCAAAAATTATATAATTGAAGATATTCCCTCGCTGGCAGATTTGATGGCGGCATTCACCTCGTCCACGGTGCAATCGCGCCCGGCCACGAATTTCAGATCGATGCAGGAGACGTTGGGCGTTGGCACGCGAATGGCCGAACCGTCCAGTTTTCCCGCCAGTTCCGGCAACACAAGGCCAACAGCTTTTGCGGCACCGGTGGAGGTGGGGATCATGGACATGGCAGCCGCGCGGGCGCGGTAAAGGTCTTTGTGAGCTGTATCCAGAACGGGCTGATCACCTGTATAGGAGTGCACAGTGGTCATGTAGCCTTTCTCAATGCCAAACGTGTCGTTCAAAACCTTGGCCACGGGCGATAGGCAGTTGGTGGTGCAAGAAGCGTTGGAGACGATGATATCTTCCTTCGTCAACAGGTCATGGTTGACCCCATAAACGATGGTTTTGTCCGACTGCTCGCCGGGTGCCGAAATCAGGACGCGCTTGGAGCCATTTGCAAGGTGGTAGCCCGCGGTTTCCTGTGAACGGAAAATGCCGGTACACTCCATGGCGATATCCACGTCCTGCCACGGCAGTTCCTTTGGATCGCGAATGGCTGTCACGCGGATGGGGCCGCGCCCCAGATCAATCGTATCGCCATCAACCGTGACCGTGCCGGGGAAACGGCCATGCACACTGTCATAGCGCAGCAGGTGGGCGTTGGTTTCCACCGGTGCCAGATCGTTGATCGCAACCACATCAAGATCGGTGCGTTCGCTTTCGTAAATCGCGCGCAACACGTTGCGTCCAATGCGGCCAAAACCGTTGATAGCAATTTTCGTGGTCATGGTTGGTCTCTCCCAAAGGAACGTGAGTGTCGGCGCAGTGTAACCGCGCTGTGGAAATGTGAGGTCGCAGAGGCTGCGGTATGTCTTTCAATCGATTTAAACGTTCTGATGGCAAAGGTAAACGGCAGTTCGATGCGTTGTGAAGATCAAATGTGGTCCAATCCGGCAACAAGCAAGCGTGGTGATGCGGCCTGCCAACACTCTTGGAGCCCCCTTGCTCTTGGACTTATCGTTTGCGCTGGCTAAATGACATGCCAGTAACACATCACGCGATATCGCCGCTGCAAGGGACCACTGTCATGAGCGCATGTATTACGGGCTGGGCCCATTCCGCTTTTGGCCGTTTGGACGGCGAAACTGTTGAGAGCCTCATCGTCTCCGTTGTGCGCGAAGCGTTGGACAATGCAGGTTTGGAAGCCAGTCAGATCGATGAGATCTACTTGGGCCATTTCAATGCGGGTTTCTCCCGTCAAGACTTCACCGCGAGTTTGGTGTTTCAGGCGGACGATGCGTTCCGGTTCAAGCCGGCCACGCGGGTTGAGAATGCTTGTGCCACCGGGTCCGCCGCAGTCCACCAAGGTTTGAAGGCAATTCGCTCCGGCGCTGCCAAGCACGTATTGGTGGTCGGTGTGGAAAAGATGACGGACACCAAAGGCCCGCAAGTGGGTGAAAACCTTCTACGCGCCTCTTATTTGCCGGAAGATGGAGACACGCCCGCCGGTTTTGCCGGTGTCTTCGGCAATATCACGCAAGCGTATTTCCAGCGCTTTGGTGACCAGAGCGATGCCCTCGCAGCCATTGCCGCTAAGAACCACAAGAACGGCGTGGAAAACCCCTTCGCTCAGATGCGCAAAGACTTGGGCTATGACTTTTGCCGCGTGGAAAGCGAGAAGAACCCATTTGTGGCCGGTCCTTTGAAGCGCACGGATTGTTCGCTCGTGTCTGACGGAGCTGCTGCCATTGTCCTCAGTGAAACAACCGAAGCTCTGTCCATGGAAAAAGCGGTTGCCTTCCGTTCCACCGCCCACGCGCAGGACTTTTTGCCCATGTCGAAGCGCGACATTCTGCAATTTGAAGGCTGCGCGACCGCTTGGTCCAAAGCGCTGGCGGATGCCAAACTGGCGATTGACGATCTGTCCTTCGTTGAGACGCACGACTGTTTCACCATCGCAGAACTGATGGAATATGAGGCCATGGGCCTTGCCAAACCGGGCGAGGGGGCCGCCTTGGCCATGGACGGTGCTACGCAAAAGGATGGTCGTCTGCCGGTCAATCCATCTGGTGGTCTGAAAGCCAAAGGGCACCCCATTGGCGCAACGGGCGTATCCATGCACGCGCTCACCGCCATGCAACTGACCGGCACTGCGCCGGAAGGGATGCAAATCAAAGACGCCACGCTGGGCGGGATCTTCAATATGGGCGGTGCTGCCGTCGCAAACTACGTGTCGGTGCTGGAGCGAATTAAGTAGCGTTCCAAAGCTTGTAAGTACCAAAAGCGGGGATTTTGATCTCACCGCGCATGGGATTGATGCCCGCTACAAGCCCAAGAAAATTCAACTCAAGACCCGCGCCAGCACCGGCCACCAAACCTATGTAACCGCCAAGCGTCGCGCGCATTGTACCTTCCGCAATCGAAAACCATCGACCATCCGTCGGGTAATCGCGGCCAACAGCCGTG
Source organism: Pseudomonadota bacterium (assembly GCA_039815595.1). Classification (GTDB taxonomy): domain Bacteria; phylum Pseudomonadota; class Alphaproteobacteria; order Rhizobiales; family Rhizobiaceae; genus Pseudahrensia. The sequence continues at coordinate 3,364 of JBCBYZ010000124.1, forward strand.
CTTGGTGCAGCGGTGTTTAAGTCCGGCACGGCGCGCAGGATTCCACCAACGAACGAATTCGAATTCGGACCCGGCCACAGCGTGTAATCGCCGCGGTTCTGCCAGCGATACTGCGCGATGGCTGCTTCAACCTGCGGCACCAAACGGGCGGCCTCGGACCCGTGCACAGCGTGATGGATTTCCGGCGGGTTGGAGTACCATCGCCCGTCCGCATCATAAGCGTTTTTGCGCAAGGGCCTGCCCCAACCGACGACGTCGTAACGGTCGTATCGCGCTTGCCCCGGTTTTTTGATGACGATCCAGGAATGGGTGGCGAACGCCCCCTTCATACCCCCTGTGCGTGCTGCCATCACGTAAATAGACGCATCCTCAAACCGCGGTTTGGGCAACACGCCTGCGCTGGACCAATTGGCCTGATGCCAACTGGTAGGGCGATCTGCGAACGCCCACACGCCTGCATGCATAAGGGCAGGCACGATGAAAACGATGAAAAGAAACGTGAGCAAACGAAGAAAAAAACGCATGGGAGAGGACCGCGGAAATCTCAGATTAGCTATCGCGCCAAATGCGAAAATTTTGTGGTGATCGCCTGCGGCCTTGTTGACCGGGTTAACTCACCGAATTGCGTTCTACCGTCAGGTGCGGAAAGGGTTGGCGTTTTCCGCCCACCAGATCGCGGGTCACGGCTTCCGTCCAACGATGGCCAATCACGCCGCCATCGCGCACTTTGTCAAAAATATTGCCGGTGATGGAGGTCTGTCCCGCCCCATCTACGACGGAAACAGCGATACCCTTGCCCGCCTCGCGCACGATGTTATTGGCGGCCATCACGTTTCGCAGATACGGCCCCCAACCTAAGCCGATCCCGTATTTTGGGGCGCCCTCGACTACATTGCCGATCACATTTGTGTCGGCCTCAGCAAATATCCCGATGCCAAAGCCGGCGACTTCCGCCGGGTAGGGCCCATCGGTTTTCATATTGCGCACGAGGTTGTTGGCGCAAACGGCCAGGCGCCCACCTTCGTTGAAATTGGCGATGGAAATTCCAATCGTGCCGCCATCAACGATGTTGTTGGCAATCATGGACCCTTGAAACTGAAATTCTGCATAGACGGCGGTCTCGCCGGACCGGAGGCAGGTGTTGCCCACCATCTGAGCGTTGCTGGCGCTGTTGGCGCGAATGGCTGAGAAGGCGCAATCGCTGACATGGTTGTTGGAAACCATCACGCCATTGGTGCGAAACAGATTGATCCCATTACCTTGTTGGCCGGTGCCGCCTTGGCGGGCGGCAATGTTTTCAATGCGGTTTCCGCTGATGATGGTTCGGTCTTCGCCGTCCTCCCAGCGGTGGACCAATATGCCGCCATTGGCGCAATCGCTCACCACATTGTCGCGGATCGCAAGACCTGTCGCGTTGACGCTGAACAGGCCGGCAAGACCGGCTGCCCCGGTCATTCGGCTGCGTTCCACATGTCCGCCACAGGTGTCCAAGGATAAGCCGCTGGTTTGGGAGCCGGTAAAGTCACAACTTTCAATCGTGACGCGCGGGCAAGCGCGGGCGTACAGCAAACCGCCATAGGTTTCCCCCATGGGGCGGTTGGCACCGTCCAGCGTGATGCCGCTCATTTCAATCAGATCGCAGCCCGTGCCGGACAAAAAGGCACCGCCACCGCCATATATGATGCGCGACGTACCGGCGATTCCCATCAGCCGCGTGCGTGCGGGCAGATTGATGTTGGAGACGATGTAAACGCCCGGTGGCAAAAAGACCGGGCGGTCTTCCCGTGCCGCTTTGTCCAACACTTTTTGCAAGAGCCGACTTTGATCATCAAAGGCATCGGGCCGCACACCAAATTGCGTTGCATCGAGGCTGCCCCGCAGGCCGGAAGCCGCAAAAGGTTTGGCGGCATGGGCAGCTTCCGACAGCGCTAGACCGCCCGCCACGGCGCCGGTGGCGCAGGCTCCCAACTGTCCCAGAAAGGCTCGTCTTACGAGTTTGGTCATGTCGATAACGCTCCGCATGGTGCCGCCACACTCGGGTTGTGCCGAAACGGGACAGCCGAAGAGCGGGTGTAGCGAGGGCAGCAGGAACCGTGCCATCCCCAGACCCACACCCTCATCAAGGGTGTTTGCACCCGTCTAACGCCCTGCCTATAAGCGAATAGATGCAGAGCACGCGCGGCGCGGGGAAAGACGGACGCAATGTTTGAAGACGGCAAGATTTATCTCGGCACCAGCCGCAATCCCGATGATTCCCTCAACACGCCCGAATATTTGAACCTGAAACTGGCCAACCGACATGGGTTGATCACCGGTGCTACGGGCACGGGTAAGACCGTATCGCTGCAAATTCTCACCGAGGGATTTTCAAATGCGGGCGTGCCGGTCTTTTGCGCGGACGTGAAAGGCGATTTGTCGGGCTTGGCCAAAGCAGGCGACAGCAAGGACTTTTTAGAAAAACGCGCCAAAGACATCGGATTGGACGACTACACGTATCAGGATTTCCCGGTGATCTTCTGGGACCTGTTTGGTGAAAAAGGCCATCCGATCCGCACAACCATATCGGAAATGGGGCCGCTGCTTCTCTCCCGCCTGATGGACCTTACAGATGCGCAGGAAGGTGTGCTCAACATCGCGTTCCGCATCGCCGATGAAGAAGGCCTGCTGTTGCTCGACCTGAAAGACCTGCAAGCGCTGCTGGTCAATATCGCCGAGCGCTCGAAGGAGATTTCCAGCCGCTTGGGCAATGTCTCAAAACAGTCCGTGTCGGCCATTCAGAGATCCTTGCTGGTTCTGGAAGAGCAGGGCGGAGAGCATTTTTTCGGTGAACCGGCGCTTGAAATCGCGGATTTGATGCGCACCACGCGGGATGGGCGCGGCTCTGTGAACGTGTTGGCGGCAGACAAATTGATGATGTCGCCCCGTCTTTATGCCACGTTTTTGCTCTGGCTTTTGTCAGAACTGTTTGAAGAACTGCCCGAGGTGGGCGACCCGGAAAAACCGCGTTTGGTATTCTTTTTTGATGAAGCGCATTTGCTGTTCGATGACGCGCCAAAAATTCTGGTCGACCGGGTGGAGCAGGTGGTCAAACTCATTCGCTCGAAAGGCGTTGGAGTGTACTTTGTGACGCAAAACCCGCTGGACGTGCCCGACGGTGTGTTGGCGCAACTGGGCAACCGCGTCCAACATGCCCTTCGGGCTTACACGCCCCGTGAACAAAAAGCGGTAAAAACCGCCGCCGACACGTTCCGTCCCAACCCCGCTTTTGATGCCGTCGATACGATCACCAATCTGGGTGTCGGTGAAGCTCTGGTGTCCACCTTGGCCAGAAAGGGTGTGCCCTCAATCGTGCAGCGCACATTGATCCGCCCGCCCCAATCCCGCCTCGGCCCCATCACAGACCGCGAGCGCAAGGAGGTGATCGGTGTAAGCCCAGTCGCCGGACAATACGACAAAGACATAGATCGCGAATCGGCCTTTGAAATTCTGTCCAAGCGGGCGGAGGAAAAAGCCAAAGCGGAAGAAAAAGAACGCGCCCGCGAAGAAGAAGAGAAAAAGAGACTCAAGGGCAGCCGCGCCCGGGGCCGCAAACGCCGTTCCAGCCGTCAAACGGTCGGAGAGGCTGCGATTAAATCTGTTACACGTACGATTGCCAGCTCATTGGGCCGGGCTTTGGTTCGCGGCATTCTCGGCAGTTTGAAGCGCGGTTTTTAGAAACCCGAAGGATCGACCCGGCGGAACTTCCGTTTCATTCAGCCATCAGGATGCTCTAGACAGGCCGTCCTTGCGGGCCGATGAGCGCTGTAAGGTCTTCCAGCACGAAGCTGGGGGCGAGGCTTTTGTACTCATCCGGCTGGTTGGTCCTGTTGATCCATAGGGTGCGAAAGCCAAATCCGCTGGCGGCGGCGACGTCCCACCTGTTGGATGACTGGAATGAGACCTGTTCCGGCGTTGCAGAAAACGTGTCCAGAACCAGTTGATAAACGGCTTCATCCGTTTTGAATTTTTGAACCAGATCTACGGACAGAGCGCTGTCCACCAAATCGTCCAAGCCCGCCGATTGCACCGCCGCATTCAGCATGTCTGTAGAGCCGTTCGACAGGATGGTGGTCTCACATCCCGCGTCTTTCAGAGCCTTCAAGACAACAGGCACTTCAGGATAGCATTCAAGTTCGAAGTAGGCGTCCAAAAGCGCCTGTCTGGTGCCACGATTTGCGTTCGGAAATTTGGCAAAAGCAAAGTCCAAGGCGTTTTGTGTCAGTTCCCAAAAGCTCACATAACGGCCCATCAGTCCGTGGATCCAAGAATATTCAAGCTGCTTTTGCCGCCACGTTTCCGAGAGGGCTGCACTGTCAGGACCAATCGCATCTGCATGGCGGCGCACAGCGGCATGAACGTCAAACAAGGTGCCATAGGCATCGAAAGCAAAAACCGAATGCATGAATTGTTTCTCCAAAACCCGCTTAGGACACTAGCACAGACATGTGCCCATTGCGTCCGGCGATTGAAAGCGTTTGAGTGGCGCGGTGAACTCAGCATCGCAATTTGACGGACAATAAGATGGCAGACTGGTCGCAAACCTGGACCTATGTAAACGACGCTTGGCATGAAGGTAATGTGCCGATCCTGGGAGCGCGGGAGCATGCATTCTGGTTGGGTTCCAGCGTCTTTGACGGCGCTCGCTCTTTTGAAGGCGTGATGCCTGATCTCGATTTGCATTGTAAGCGGTTGAACAACTCTGCCAGGGCGCTGGAGATGGAACCCACCAAGACTCCGGAAGAAATCGAAGCCCTGTGTCGAGAAGGTGTGAAGAAGTTTGCGCCCGATGCCGCGCTTTATATCCGGCCCATGTATTACGCCGAAGATGCGCATCCGCTCGGTATCCCACCGCTGGCCAGCTCGACGAAATTCATCATCAGCATTTATGAGACGCCGATGCCCGAGCCGAAAGGATTTGCCATTACGGTGTCTCCGTTCCGTCGACCAACGCAAGAATGTATGCCGTTGGACGCAAAAGCGGGTTGCCTTTACCCCAACAACGCCCGCGCCTTCACAGAGGCTGCAAAGCGCGGCTTTGACAACGCGCTGGTCTTGGACATGTTGGGCAATGTTGCCGAACTCGCCAATTCCAACATTTTCATGGTGAAGGATGGTGTGGTCTACACGCCCGCCACCAATGGCACTTTCCTTTCCGGCATTACCCGTCACCGGGTCATCAACCTGTTGCTAGAGGATGGCTTTACGGTGGAAGAAACAACGCTCAAACCGCACCATTTTGCGGAGGCCGACGAAATTTTTGCCACGGGCAACTACTCGAAGGTCATGCCGATTTCCCGTTTTGAGGACCGTGATCTGCAGCCCGGCCCTGTCGCATCAAAGGCGCGCAAGTTATACTGGGACTACGCGCACGCAACGGCCGCTTAAATTCACATTTGGCGGCTTTGTCACGTTGTTTGACGGTCATTCCGCCCTATGTGTGAGGAGTAACGGTCCTGCTACGTGACATTCTGATGACGTGGTCCATGCCGTTGAAAAAAATCATTTTACTTTGAGGAGTTGCCCCATGGCTTTTTCGCTTCCTGATCTGCCTTACGCCTACGACGCCCTGTCCCCCTACATGTCGGCTGAGACGCTGGAGTTTCACCACGACAAGCACCACAACGCTTATCTCACAGTCATGAATGAGATGATCGAGGGCACGGATTACGCGTCCATGTCTTTGGAGGACATTGTGGTCAAAAGCTTCAAGGACAACCCCAAGCTCTTCAATCAGGCTGGCCAGTTCTACAACCACATCCATTTTTGGAACTGGATGAAGCCAAATGGGGGCGGCAAGGCCATGCCATCCGAGCTGGAAGCGGCGATTGCGTCCGATCTCGGCGGCTACGACCAGATGCGCAACGATTTCATCGAAGCGGGCAAGACCCAATTCGGTTCCGGTTGGGCATGGTTGGCCGTCAACAATGGCAAACTGGAAGTTATGAAAACCCCCAACGGCGAAAGCCCGCTCGCCCACGGCGCTCACCCAATTTTGGGCGTCGATGTGTGGGAACACTCATATTATATCGACTACCGCAACGCGCGTCCCAAGTATCTGGAAGCTTTCGTGGACAATATGGTCAACTGGGAATACGTTGCCGAAATGTACGGCGCAGCAAAGACTTAACTCAATTGCGGCACAGACATGTGTCCGTTTCTCTCATGCAATTCATGAGGGAACCAGATGCGAAGGCGATCCTTATGGGTCGCCTTTCGTTTTTGTGGCTTAGGCTTGGCCCGCGCATTTGAGGGCAAATGCGTAGACCAGTGCGACTTCTTCCAAATACGCGAAGCGTCCGGTTTTGCCGAAGTGGCCCGAGCCCATATTGGTTTTCAGCAGTATGGGAGAAGCGCCGCCCGTTACTTCGCGCAATTTGGCCACCCATTTGCTGGGTTCCCAATACTGCACCCGTGGGTCTGTGAGACCGGATAAGG
>JBCBYZ010000037.1:0-24609 GCA_039815595.1 Pseudomonadota bacterium
GTGCTGCTCTTAAAAAGGCCAACAAACCAGCTCGAGCGGCACCATGAATAGCAAGCGCGCTTGTGGGCGCACATTGGGACGCGATTATGGCTGAACGGGCAAACATCAGATGGTTTCATCCTCGCCGGGGACCAAAATTTCACGTTTGCCAGCATGATTAGCCGGGCTGATGAGACCGTCCTGCTCCATGCGCTCAATCAAAGAGGCCGCACGGTTGTAACCAATGGAAAGACGACGTTGGATGTAGGACGTTGAAACCTTGCGGTCGCGCAGCACGATGGCAACTGCCTTGTCATAGGGATCATCTGAATCTCCCATCCCACCGGCATCTCCACCGCCTTCTGAACCGACTTCCTCGTCTTCTTCTTCCGTAATGGCTTCAAGATATTGCGGCACACCTTGGGCCTTGAGATGGTTGACCACATCTTCCACTTCCTGATCGTCCACAAATGGTCCGTGCACACGGGTGATCCGGCCACCACCGGCCATGTAGAGCATATCACCCATGCCGAGCAGTTGCTCCGCACCGGACTCACCCAGCATGACCCGCGAATCGATTTTTGACGTTACTTGGAATGAAATACGTGTTGGGAAGTTGGCTTTGATCGTACCGGTGATCACATCAGTGGAGGGGCGCTGAGTGGCCATGATGACGTGGATACCGGCGGCACGGGCCATTTGCGCTAGGCGCTGCACGGTACCTTCAATGTCTTTGCCGGCGACCATCATCAGGTCAGCCATCTCGTCGATGATCACCACAATGTATGGCAATGGCTCGAGATCCATTTCCTCGGTCTCGTAGATCGCCTCACCGGTGTCACGGTCAAACCCGGTTTGCACGGTGCGGGTGATCGTCTCGCCCTTGGCCATGCTGTCACGCACTTTGGTGTTAAACCCATCGATGTTGCGTACGCCCAGCTTGGACATTTTTTTGTAGCGCTCTTCCATCTCGCGGACGGACCATTTCAGGGCAACAACCGCCTTCTTGGGGTCAACTACGACCGGCGTGAGCAGATGGGGAATTCCATCATAAATCGACAGTTCCAGCATTTTGGGGTCGATCATGATCAATTTGCACTGTTCCGGGCTCAACCGGTACAACAGCGACAGGATCATCGTATTGATTGCAACGGACTTGCCGGAACCCGTCGTACCCGCCACCAGAAGATGGGGCATCTTAGCCATATCCACGATGACCGGCTCGCCGCCAATCGTCTTGCCCAAACACATAGGCAATTTGGCCTTGGTCTTTTTGAACTCGCCGCTGGAGAGTTGCTCGCGCAGATAAACGGTCTCACGCCGTTTATTGGGCAGTTCGATACCGATGGCGTTGCGGCCCGGAACCACCGCCACACGGGCCGCAATGGCGCTCATGGAGCGTGCGATATCTTCGGCCAAACCGATGACGCGGGAAGATTTTACGCCCGGCGCTGGCTCCAATTCGTACAAGGTGACCACGGGACCGGGGCGGACTTTGATGATCTGGCCTTTAACACCAAAATCATCCAACACCCCTTCCAGCAAATGGGCATTCTCCTGCAGCGCCTCGGTGGAAAGCGATGGGTCTTCGACGGCGCCTTGCGCCTCTGACAGAAGATCCAACTCGGGAAGCAAAAAGCGACCCTTTTTGGTTTGCGGTTTGCGGACACGGGCATTGCTGCGCTCGACAACCGGCTGCGCCGCATCTGTGTGCGGAACCGGATCGTCATCACCGGCAGCGTCCACCGGCACATCACGCATGATGGGTTGAGCAAGGTCGTTCGCCCCGCCAGCCGCACTCAGTGCAGCGTGGGAAGGTTGATCGACAGAGTCGATAAAGCCATCGTCCTCCCAAGGGGCGCTATCAACCGCTGGCTGATCATTGTCTGCTTGATCGTAGGAAGCCGGTCCATGAGGCACCATAGGAGAAGTCGCAGCGCTGACCGGCGCAGTACGCGTTTCAAAACTGGGTTCCAATCGCGCAGAAACGGCTGGTTCCGCGTCGGAGTTTTCAAAAGCAGCGTAGCCGGCTTCAGGGGGAGTGTCCTGAGGGAACGGATAGGGTTGATAGCGGGGTTTGGCGATAAAGCCGAAAAGCCGTTTGACGCTGGTCCATGCACTCATGAGCACGTGAAGCAAAAAACCCAACATCAGTGCAAAGACAGCGCCCAATCCACCCGATGCAGAATCCTCATACGGATCGTCGTCAAAGCCATCTGAATGCGTATCGGACTGGAAATCACCACGAGCGTCAGAACGCAAACCGTCTTCAAACCCGGCAGCCTCTTTAGGTGCTGTCCAGATCCCTCGGTGGAAATCGAAAGCCCGAAAGAGCAACCATAAACCGATCATTGAAAAAATCGTGCCGAAAAACACTGCACTAAAGCCGCTGGGATAGGTGCCCATGAAAGCGCGCGGGATGTTCAAGACAGCGTCGCCCACGACACCGCCGTAACCGACCGCCAAAGGCCAGCCTTGAGAAATCGAGACGCAACCAAGCGCGGCTGAAATGCAAACCAGTCCACCCAGACCGTAAGACAAACGCACCAAAAGGGGTGATCCGATCCGCCGCGTTAAGTGCATAAGCCCCCAAACAAACGGAGCGGCCACCAAGAGAAGCGACGCAAAGCCGAAAAACTGCATGGAGAGATCAGCGAAGCTGGCGCCCCAGAAGCCAAGCCAGTTTTCCGCCTCAGAACCGTTGGCGAATGTCAGGCTTGGGTCGCTGATGGTCCATGTTGCAAGTGCCACCGCACCCAACAGACCAAACGCGCAGGCGAGACACGCTAAAATTCGGTGAAGTGACCGGAAGAACAGTGAAGCAAGCGGGCTCAACGACATTGGGTGTACGGGTGGGTGAACTGGCGCGTGAACGTTGGAGTGAGCAGGGCTCCCGCCGTGGGCGGCAGGCGACCGGCGAGTAGCCGAACGCTTTGCCCTCACAGGCCGTATTGCGTCAGAAAGATCAGCACCGCCAGTTGCGGCCATCCCAGTACCGGAATGCGGCATGTCGATGCTGATGTCCGATCCGTTCATAAACTCGCTACCCGTTCTGCGGTCTCGCGACCAGGGTATTTGTGCTGTTTGATGGAACGCGCAGCAATGCCCTGGACATGGTTGCGATCACTCTAGCGGTCGGGTGGTAAAGAGGCTGTTAACCATCCCGGTTTCACAGCCGGTAACTGCAAAATACCAAAAACGTCAGCCCAAAACGAAACAACCCGCCAGTGTTGCCACGGGCGGGTTGCCATTCGAAGGGTGCGCTCCCCTACGGGGGTTTCAGTTTGAGAGCGCGGAGAGGTTTAGCCTCTTCCGAAAGTAAATTCCGGATAGGCCTCCACGCCGACCTCGCTGCGGTCGAGGCCGTTTGCTTCCTCTTCCTCCGAAACTCGGAGACCGATGGTAACCTTCAAGGCAAACCACACGATCGCGCTGAAGATGATGGTGAAGACCGCATAGGATGCGATACCGACCAACTGCGTACCATAGCTGGCATCGCTGTTTGTCAGCGGCACGATCAGCGTGCCCCAGATACCTGCGAACAGGTGGACCGGGATTGCACCGACAACATCGTCAATTTTGAACTTGTCGAGCAGCGGCACAGTCAGCACCACGATCACGCCACCAACACCACCAATCAGGATGGCAAGAAGCGGGGTTGGCTGAAGTGGCTCAGCTGTAATGGCCACAAGACCAGCCAGTGCGCCATTCAGGGCCAAAGTGACGTCCACTTTGCCGTACATGATCTGCGTGACAATCAGCGTGGCAACCACACCACCGGCAGCGGCCAGGTTCGTGTTCGCAAAGATGCGGGACACGTCGGACACATCACCAATAGAGCCCATTGCGAGCTGCGATGCACCGTTGAAGCCGAACCAACCGAGCCACAGGATGAATGTGCCCAGTGTGGCGAGTGGGATGTTGGACCCAACCATTGGCATGACTTTACCGTCGGCTGTGTATTTGCCCTTACGAGCACCGAGGATAATCGCACCGGTCAGTGCAGCCCAACCGCCCACGGAGTGAACAAGAGTTGAACCAGCAAAGTCTTGGAAGCCCATGCCGTCCAACCAGCCAGCGCCCCATTTCCATGAACCCGCGATTGGGTAGATGAAGCCGGTCAACACAACCACAAAGATCAAGAAAGGCCACAGCTTGATGCGCTCAGCAACCGTACCGGACACGATGGAAGCAGCGGTTGCCACAAACACCATCTGGAAGAACCAATCGGACGCTGTGGAATAGCCGGTAGCGAGTGCGTTACCGCCCACATCGTCCCAGCCATAGGGCGAGAACGTGCCGATATAGCCACCGTCAACGCCGGTATACATGAGGCTGTAACCGACAACCCAGTACATCAGACCCGCGATGGAATAGAGGGAGATGTTCTTCAAGCACTGCATAGAAACATTCTTGGAACGCACCAAACCGGCTTCCAGCATTGCAAAGCCTGCCGCCATGAACATGACCAGGAAACCACCGATCAGGAACAGAAGTGTGTTGAAGATGTAAGCGACTTCAGGCGTCACCGGGGGCGGTGTCGTCGCGTCTTGGGCAAAGCCTGTGCCCATCAGTGCCAACGAACCCGTCAGGGTCGCGGCGGCCAAAAGGCCATTTTTCTTGGAAAGTATCATTCTATTTCCCCTTGGAAGGATAGTCGTGAACTCGCGATGTGCCGTGTGCGGACACCATCGAAAGATCAGAGGGCTTCTGCGCCGGATTCACCGGTACGAATGCGCACTGCCTGCTCAAGGTCGTACACGAAGACTTTTCCGTCTCCGATTTGACCGGTTGAAGCGGAATCGCGGACGGTGTCCACAACCTGCGCGGCCTGCGCGGCGTCCACTGCGATCTCAAGCTTGAGCTTGGGAACGAAGTGCACGGCATACTCGGCACCGCGATAAATTTCGCTCTGCCCCTTTTGGCGGCCATACCCCTTGACCTCAGTCACTGTGAGACCCTGCACGCCAATGGCAGACAGAGCATCGCGGACTTCGTCAAGCTTGAATGGCTTGATGATTGCCATGACAATTTTCATGTCCAATTCCCGTTTATTGTGAGGTCAACACCCTATTGGCCAACCCCTTCGTTACCCCCGACCGCGCCGCAGCGCAGTTGGTTACTAAAACGTTATTCAATCGCCGTGCCAGTTTGGCAAAAGTCCAAAAAAGTGTATAAAAACATAGAGTTGTGTATCTCTGGGAGCTTGAACTGCCTAAGATTGAGTCAAGTTATGCTCACATTTTCAACACAATTAGCTTCGGGCGCATCATTTGCCTAATTTTTAATCAACAGTAGGCCACAGTGCCCAGTTTCGAGTCATAAGGCACGGCAGATGCCTGCGACGGCAGCACGACTTGCGCGTCATGGCTGTTGCGCCGCATAAACAAAGCAACGCATCGCGACAGACCAGTGCCAACCGTGGGAGAGACTTATGACTAACCCCCCAAACCACCAGAGGACCGTAAGGGACGCCGTAGTCGCTGGCGGCGGTTATGTCGGCTTATGCGTTGCAGTGGCGATCAAAACGGCCAGCCCACACCTGAACATCTCCTTGATCGATGGCGCCCCTGAAGACGCCATTCAAAAGGAGGAGAGAGCGTCTGCCATCGCCGCAGCCGCCAGCCGTATGCTGGACCAGTTGGGCATTTGGCAAACACTGCTGAAAGACGCCCAACCGATCAAAGAAATGATCGTGACAGACAGTCGGACAGCCGATCCCATCCGTCCCGTATTTTTGACCTTTGGTGACGTAAATGCGGATGCGGCTCCAAACGCAGGCGTATCAAGCGAGCCCTTCGCGCACATGGTGCCTAACCACACGATGATTATGGCTCTGAGAGAACGCGCGACCGCCTTGGGCGTAGACATGCGCCACGGGGAGACCGTGGAAGGGTTTGATACCGGCGATATCAGTACCATCGTCCAGTTGGGTTCCGGCGATGAATTAACGACCCGTCTGTTGATCGCAGCAGACGGTGTACGCTCGCGCCTGCGCGATCACGCGGGTATTAAAACAGTGAATTGGAACTACGGCCAAAAGGGAATTGTGACCACAATTGGCCATGAACGCCCCCATGAAGGACGCGCCGAGGAACACTTCCTGCCAGGCGGACCGTTCGCGACCCTGCCGCTTTCCGGCAACCGCTCATCTTTGGTATGGACGGAACCGGATGACGTAGCCGACCGGCTGATGGCGGCAGACGACTTCACTTTCGAATTGGAACTCGAACAACGCTTTGGCCACAAGCTGGGCGAGTTGGAGGTTCTTGGGCCACGCCGCGCCTTTCCCTTGGGTCTGACATTGGCACGGTCTTTCGTGAAGCCACGTCTGGCTTTGGTCGGCGATGCAGCCCACGGCATCCATCCCATTGCGGGCCAAGGGCTGAATCTGGGGTTCAAAGATGCAGCCGCTCTCGCGCAGACCATTGTGGAGGCAGACCGGCTGGGCCTCGACATCGGCTCCATGGCTGTCCTGGAGCGCTACGAACGCTGGCGTCGCTTCGACACCGTACAAATGGGTGTTGTGACCGACGTTTTGAACCGTCTGTTTTCAAACGACATCGGACCACTGCGCACACTGCGCACAATAGGGCTCGGCATTGTCGACCGTTTACCAACCATTAAAGACGCGTTTATCAACCAAGCCGCCGGCCGATCAGCCAGCAATCCGTCTTTGCTGAACGGTGAAGCGATTTAACCGAACGGCTGTTCGAACAGCTTGGTCTCGTGGTTCAGCACCCAAAGTTCGCCGGTTGAAATATCGAACCAAGCGCCGTGCAAAGCGATCTGCTCCCGTTCCAGGAGAATAGAAACGCAAGGAAACGTCTTTAAGTGTTCAATTGATTGCTTAATCGACTGCGATTCGAGTTTCCATTGCAACTCTTCTGGGGATTCAGCGCCTGTGCACACCATGCTTTCGGCAACCGGATCCAAAAGCGAAATCCACTTGCCGATAAAATCACCCGGAGACAAAGGGGCGTCAGCTTCACCGGTCATCTGATGGCGATAGGTCGCGATACCGCCGCAGCGACCATGGCCCATCACAACGATGTGGCGCACGCGCAGGCCTTGAACCGCAAATTCTAAAGCAGCCGATGTGCCGTGATAGTCACCATTTTGCTCGTACGGCGGCATGATGTTGGCGACGTTGCGTACGACAAACATCTCTCCAGGAGCCGCACCAAAAATCGTTTCGGGCGCAGACCGGGAATCGCAACAAGCGACAATCATTGTATCCGGTGTCTGCCCTTTTTCCGCCAATTGTTCGTAGCGTTCCCGCTCCCGACCCAGGCGGTTCTTACGGAAATGCGCATAACCGCCCAGCAGTGAACGCGGAAAATCCGGCTCAACCAGAGTGCGTGGCGGTTTTTCTTTGGGCTTCCCCGGCGCGGTGTTCGGCTTAGGCTGGTACAAGATGAGCTCCCTCTCACCTGATAATGCGCCATTCAAACAGAGTTTGAGCCACAACGACAAGCACCAGTTGGTATAATGCGCATTTCAATCGTCCAAAGGACGTGCCTCGGAGATCAAAAGGATCGGAATACCGTCTCGAACGGGATAGGCGAGCTTGGCTTTTTTCGACACCAGCTCTTGGGCCGCATCATCAAACTCCAGTGGCCCTTTGGTTTGGGGGCACACCAGCAGGTCCAGCATTTTTGGCGACAGGCGCAACTCCGCATCCATAAAACAGCTTCCTTTTGCGGGTGTAGGAATGAAAGCCTACTGCAATGTTGCAGAGCTTTCGCTGTTGTCCCGTGCCAGTGAGATTTCCGTCATGGCGACCAGTGTTTCTGCCCGGGTTTTCAAATCAGGGGCTTCCAGCAGAGCCTGCTTTTCGGCAGGCCCGTAAGGGCTAAGCATGGAGAGTGTGTTGACCAGCGTTTCATTGCTCGCCTCGCTGACACCTTCCCAATCCGCCTGCATATCATTGGCCTCCAAGAACGCCTTAAACGTTTCTAGCAAACCATCTCGATCAACGGCGCGGGCCGCTTCTGGGCTGTCCGTAAGGTCTTCTGCAAATCCAGCCACTTTGGCCATGCGATACCCGTCCTTCATGGGAAGTTCTTCCATCAAACGAAATCGGCTGACACCGGCCAAATTGACCATGAGACGTCCATCGCCTGACTCTTGAAACGCGGTAATACGACCAAGGCAGCCGACATCACAGAGCTGCGGGTCCTCGCCCCCATCAGATGGCTGATCAAGGTCAAAACGCGGCTGGATCATTCCAACCATACGATCAGACCGCATGGCCGCTTCGATCATGGCGAGGTAGCGCGGTTCAAAAATATTGAGCGGCATATTACCGGCGGGCAGCAAGAGAGCGCCGCTCAGCGGAAACAACGGCACGCTTTCTGGCAGGTCGGAAAGGCTTGTGTAGCTGTGGTTACCGGCTTTCATGGCAATTCTCCTGCGTTTTTGTCTGGCCTCTAGTTAAGCTTAGCGCTCCAAAGCGCAATGAGACGAAATGTGCTGCACCTGAAAGCCCTCAAAACAAAACGGCCTCGTGGCGCACTGCCATCAAGAAAACAAAACTGAGGACAGCGCGCGGCGTCCGGCAATGGTGGCTTCGTCCGTTGGGCCCCAAGTCTCAAAAAACTCAACAAGCTGTTTTCGAGCGCCATCCTCATTCCAGGCCCGATCCGTGCGCACGATGGCTATAAGCGCATCGATGGCCTCTTGCCGCTGACCCTTTCCATTGAGAGCAACCGCATAGTCAAACCGAGCCTGATGGTCTTTTGGGTTGGATTCTACAGCCGCAGCCAAGGGTTCAAGATCGCCAAGGTTAGCGGCTTTTTGCGCCAGATCGAGGGCCTTCACCAGACCGGCTAGTGGCTCTTTATCAAGGTGCTCTTCGGGCACATGAGCGATCAACTGCGCGGCCCGCTCATTCTCTTCAACCGCCAAATAGCAATGACCAAGACCGGAAAGCGCATCCAGATTGCCAGGCTCGCCCTGCAGGATGTGACCAAACAGTTCGGCTGCTCCACCAAAATCGCCTGCTTCGTGCAGCGCTTCGGCCTCTTCAAGCATGGCTTCAACCGGCGAAACCTGAGGGCCGGGACCCTGAGCCGCCACTGTATCGACAAAGGCCCGCACTTCACTGTCAGGCTTCGCACCCATGAAAGCGTCTGCGGGGCGACCATTGATAAAAGCAACAACGGCAGGGATAGATTGGATGCCCATCTGACCCGCCACTTCCGGGTGGGCATCAATATCCATCTTGCACAGGGTGACAGCACCGTTGGCGTCCGTCACAGCTTTTTCAATGACAGGCCCCAATTGTTTGCATGGTCCGCACCACGGAGCCCAAAAATCGACAATCACAGGAGCGGTCTTCGAGGCTTCAATCACATCGGCCATAAAGCTGGCAGTCGAAACATCCTTCACGGCAGGCCCTGCAGGCGCACCACCGGTTGGCGAAGCCGCTTGAACAGGCGTCATTCCACCCATCGAAGCGCTGCCAAAAGACACATTGGTATTGCTGCTTCCCATACCGCCGGTTGAGTATCCGCCAGAACCTGATCCGTATTCGTTGTTCATAGTTTCAACACCACCTGTTTGAAGTTCGATCAGCTCTTACCGTCTTGAAAACAATTGGAGAGCTTCGTCTAAATTGCTTGGCTTTAAGATGGGGGTTTGCATCACTTTTGCAACCGGCATGGCTCAAGCCATCCCAACCCCGCAAGCGCACCAAATCGCCGCTTACTCCGCCGTCTCAGCACCCAAATCAAGGATCATGGGTTTGTGCCCGCAATGTTCTGCCAAAGCCAAGAGGTCAGAGACAAGCAGCGTTACCGTGGCATCGTTTCGCAACGGATGACAATTGATCTTTTCATGCTCCAGAAGCGTTTGATCAATCGCAAACGTTACCTGGTGTTCGCGGTCATTGATCACGCCCAATGCGGACACCGCTCCGGGTTTCAACCCAAGCGTGGCTTCCATTTTCTCAGCCGACCCAAACGAAAACCGACCGCTGGCCCCCATCAACTTGTGCAGTGTTTTCAGGTTCACATCGCTGCTCTCCTGAGCCGTGAGCAAAAACAGCCTGCCCTTCTTATCCTTTAAGAACAGGTTTTTGGTATGGCCGCCTTCCATCGTCCCTCGCAACTCTTGCGACTGATCCACCGTAAACAGCGGTTCGTGTTCATGGATGACCGCATCAAAGCCACAAGCTACGATGTAATCGAGCAGGGCTTCAGGCGTGACAGGCGCAGGTGAGAGCGGTGGAAAAACGAGCATGGGGCAGCAAGACTTCAGCCGATATTGAGCTTTGCCCGATACCATTGCAGCCAGCCGTTCGTAAAGACAGGTGGGACGTTTGAGGCCCGCACTTCATAGGTCAATTTCCTGTAGCAAAGACCCTTGCAATGCCCCAGCCATTGCGTCATATACCCCTCGCTTGGCGCATAGCGTCGGCCGCCCGAGCGGGCGTAGCTCAGGGGTAGAGCGAAACCTTGCCAAGGTTTAGGTCGTGAGTTCGAATCTCATCGCCCGCTCCAATTACTAAATACAAATGCGTCTTTTAGGTACGTTGCAGCTGGTTTTGGCTGTGACAACCTTAGCTTGAGCGACTGTTTATCAGTTGAAACAATTGACGTTGAATGCTGTTAATGCGGTCAACCGAGCGGTCAAAGCAGTGCACAGCCCTCCATGCGTTTATCTATTCGACAGATCATAACCGTATCTGCGCTGCTCGCACTCACCGCCTGTGCCGCAGCGCCCAATCTAGTGGGGCTTGGCCACGGGAATTCATCGTCTCTCATCAGCACGGACGTCACGACCCAAACTTTGTTCGTCGCAACATCGCGACAACGCTCAAAAGATGCTGCTGAGTTTTATTCGGGCGAACGCTCGCAGGTCATGCAATTGGCCAGCGTGAATGTAACCGTTCCGCCCAACCACAAAACCGGACAGATCGAACAGCCCATTTCCGGTCAACCAGACCCGAAACGCCATTTTACCATTGCGCGGCCCTTGGTCTTTGATGGCGGAACAGCATTCCGGTCCAATCTCAATCAGGCTTTAGCCAATCGTGCAGTGGGAGATCGCAGCGTCCTTGTGTTTGTGCACGGCTATAACACCAATTTTTCAGCCGCCGTCTTGCGCCTCGCGCAATTTGTTCATGACAGCAAATTCAAAGGCGTGCCCGTACTCTTCACATGGGCATCACGCGGGCGCGCTTTGGACTATGCGTACGATACCAACAGCGCCCTTCAAGCGCGGTTCTACATGCTGGAGCTGGCGAGAATGCTGGCCGACACCGAAGCGGAAAGTTTCAGTCTCGTGGCCCATTCCATGGGCAATCTGGTCACGCTGGAGACTATGACCGCCCTGCGAAAAGCAAATTTTCAACCTCGGGCACCGCTAAACAGCGTGATTCTAGCCTCACCGGACGTTGATATAGACCTGTTCCGCGAGCAAATACGCGAACTCGGACCTATAAAAGATCGGCTCTTCATCCTCATTTCACAAGACGATAAGGCTTTGCAATTGTCGCGCACAATTGCAGGCGGTGTGAGCCGCGCAGGAGATGCTGACCCAGAACTGCTTGCATCTATGGGGCTGAAAGTTGTCGATCTGAGCAAGATTGATGATCGCAGCAACACCAATCACAGCAAATTTGCGGACTCGCCGGAAATCGTTCAACTCATCGGCAGACGTTTGAGAGCGGGCAACACCCTCAACACGAACGCAAGCTCACCCACACAGGCTCTGGTGGGCTCGGCCTTTCGCGGGTTCACGCGCGTGCAATCTGTCCTACCCGGCGGAGGTGGTGGGGGAATCGTCACACTGGGAAGCGCAGAACCTCAAAATTGAGGGCGCAATGCCACTCAGTCTTCAGCGGAGACAAGCGCCCGTTGCATGATCATGACATCGTGCCAGCGATCGAACTTGTAACCAACAGACTGATATTGACCGACTTTGTGGAAGCCAAGGGCTGTGTGCAGCGCGATAGACGCTGAATTGTCGGCCCCACCGATGGCGGCGATCATCTGCTGAAATCCAGCCGTTTCACAGCGCTCAATGATGGCAACAAGGAGAGAACGCGCAACGCCGCGACGTTGGGCAGCGGGAGACACATAGACCGAGTTTTCGACGGTAAAGCGATAAGCAGGTCGCGGGCGGAACGCCGACGCGTAAGCATAACCAAGAACTGTGTCCGCTTCAGCGGCAACGAGGTAGGGATATCCGCCAGCCTGAATGGACGCCATACGCGCAGCCATCTCTGCGGCGTCCGGTGGCTCAATTTCGAAACTGGCCGCTTCTTCCAGCACGGACCGTCCATAGATCGCAGCAATTTGCTCGCAATCATCCCCATGAGCGTCCCGAATATCAAACATGGTTTCAACGGGTCCTAGAATAGAATGCCACGCTTTGGTTCCGGCTCTGAGCCGTCGATACCTGGATCATCAGGGCGGCGATCCAACACGCCATCTTGATCAGGGTCCAAATCAGCGTTCTTGAAGGGAGACGAAGACTTTTTCGGCAAATCATCTCCAGCCGTCTCAGCACCATCATTGGAACTGGCGCTAACGACCGTCTCCGTTTGATCTTCCGATTGTGAGGCTGCTGCCGTTTCTTTCGGGTCGACCATGGAGACAAATCCGCTCGCCTGCGCCTCCGGCACGTTGGGCGACTTTGCAGATACGCCGTTGGACGCCAAATCCGCTTTGGCTGTCGAAAGATCAATCACCTTATCGTCCGATATATCTTCTGCCACTGCGACAGCGTCATCATCAGATGCGGACGCGTCTTCCTTGTCGGACGTCGCTGTCGGTTTGCTGACGAGTTCAGTGGCATCACTTCCCTTAAATGAAATCGCTGCAGCGCCACCAAGTAGCGTCCCCGCCGCACCCGTTACGGTCACTTTTTCTTGCGCTTTGCTTGCCGTCCTTGCGGCTTTTGGATCACCGGTTGAACCGGCCTTTGGCGTTTCTGGCGCGACGTCCTCGACGGATTTTGAAACCACTTTCATCTCGGCCACTTCATCGGCCGCATCGTAAACACCAGACCCGGCCTCAGTCGCGTCCTCAACCACTGCTGGAGCAACAGCAACAGGCACTTCGTGCGTCAATTGACTGTAGTCGGGACGATCTTCGAGGGCCGCGCTGCGCTCATCAACAGGGATTTTCCATTCAAACGCACCGATCCGGCCAGACACCGGCGAACAGGGTTTCCATTCTTCAACAGCGATGCCGTCTGCCACCCAGGCGGCATCGCGGGTTGCCGTCACGGCGCGGGACAACCATTCGCGCACGCGGCCCCGGTCCCCGTGTTCGGCTTCTTCGATGTCGGCCATTAACAGGCAGGCCCGCTCTGTCGTTTCGTTGCGCAAGATAGCTTTCATGGCATCGCGCGCTTCGCTGAAATGTTCAGCCTCAATCGAGGCCTTGGCCAACACATATTGACCTTCAACATTGTGGGCACGCTTGGTGTTCAAATCGACGGCCCGCTTCAAGCGGTCCTCAGCTGAATCACCGATGCGAAGATGGACATAGGCATCCGCAACATCTGGGTGCGGTGTGTCCTTCCAAGTTGTTTCCAGCACTTTGGCCGCCTTGCGCAAATCTCCCAACCGAGCAGCAACACGCGCCGTCACGACTGCAGCCGGAGCAAAGCCGGGCTGCAATTTATGGGCAGCAAGACCGTGGGCCTTGGCCTTGTCTGGTGAAGCCGCCTCTTCCTGCTGCGCCAATGCGGTGAGCAGAACAGCCTTTTTGTATTTGTATTCATCCGCCTCAAACAGACCGGCTGATCGGTTGGTCTCCAACGTGCGAAGGGCCTCTTCCCAATTGCCAACCATGGCTTGGCCACGCAGCACAGCCTGTGTTGCCCAAGGCGTCCCAGGAGCCTCTTTATTGGCTTGATTGGCAAAGTGAGCGGCAGCTTCCGCAGCCCCTTCTTGTTCCGCTTCGATGTGCAGGCCACGCAGACCCAGCAGACGCGTGTCATCGTTTTCGAGCATGGTTTCAAACTTCTCACGCGCCTTGTCGTGATCGCCTTCAAGCAAGGACGTTTGAGCGTCCAACATGGCCACCAAAGGCTCATCGGTGAGATATTTGCCAGACTCTTTTGCCAGCAACCGCGCTTGCTTCGCGTTTCCTGAGTTGGCGGCAATCAGGCCTTTTGAGAGCGCATTATACCCTTTGTCCCGCAAACGGCCTTTTCGCCAACGCCCAAAGATTTCCGGGGAATGCAAAATACCGGACACCACCCACCAGACCGCCATCGCTATGGCGACCAGTGCGCCGAGGATGACGACAGCTTCCATAAGAGAAACATCGATACGGGCGTTAGCATAGGGCCATTCAATCGCCACTGTGCCGGGGTTATCCGCCAGCCACGCCAGACCAAATGCCAGCGCAAACAGAACAATGAAGAACAGGGCAATTTTGGTCATGGAGCGCTCAACAACTCGGTTTGGCTTGGCAATTCAGGCCTTGGGAAGGGGAATAAAACGGGCGTGAGACAAGATCACAGCCAATTTGCAATTGCGAAAGGATCACCCATCCTGTGGCGCGGCTTCGCCGCTCATCACAAATGACTGAATGGAAGAGGTCAAGAGACGGTCAGCCAACACCCGCGCAGCAAGGGCCGCATGCCAGTCTTTGGATACCGCCTTGCTCGCGTCAGGAAGTTTCGCCCATTCTGTATCAGCAGTGGTCAAGTCTTGCGTTTTTAGGGCAGCGGCAATCCGGGACGCTATGGCCTGCGCATCATCACCTTCAACAGCGTTGAGAGGTTGCACTTTCACCAAGCTCCAGGCGGCCGTTTTCAAGCGATCTAAAGGCGAGTCCGCCTCTGATTTCATACCGGCAGTCACCAATTCACCGCGCAGCGCGCCAAATTGTGTGTCCAGCCCAACGGCGGTGATAATCCCGGTTTGCGCATAGGGCGCGAGAGGCGAAAGTTCATCCCCATCCACAAATTGCTGCATGACCGTCAAGGAAGCGGCAAACGGAACGCCGCGATTGATGTCGTTGACCAGTGCAGCCGCTGCAATCGCGCGTGCCGCTTTCTTGTCAGCCCCGTTTTGGGATTGTTCCACCAGACTGGTCACCGCCTGCTTTTGACCTTGGACCTCTTGGTCGAGATCGGTCAGGCGGGCGTCCACTTTGGCCTGCAATTGTGCCATCGGCTCGGCTGCCACTGAACGCACAGTGTCTGTCACGATTTGGGCCAGCCGGTCGGATTGGGCCGCTTGGGCGGCCATAGCCGTCTCAAAACTTTGAACACGCTTGGCCAGGTTTGCAATCTGCTCAGCATTCGATGCACCAGCCTGGGTCGCTGCCGTCATGCCCGCTTCCAAACCAGCAAGGCTTTCCAACGGAATGGCCTCGTCTGCTGGAGCAGCGCTCAAACCATCAATCTGCGCTTTCAGATCATTTAACCGGCCATCCAATGCTGCCAGACTGGCATCCTCGCCCGCAGCCCCACTTGATATTGAAGAGGACAACGTGGCCATGTCGGTTTTCAATGCGGCAAGCGTTTGCGACAGATTGGAAACAGCCTTCTCATTTTCACTGGCCTGTTGGGACAAGGTTTGAGTCTGCGCTTCAACTGCTTCTAACGACGTCGCCAAGCCAGCCACCTGCGCACGATCCTCATTGCCTGCCGCAGACGGCAATTCCGCCAAACGAACGACAACCGCCGCATCGACCGCTTCCTTAATTGCAGACGCATCAACGGCAGCAGGAGTTTCACTTACAGTGGCAACTGTGCCTTCCAGCGATGCAATCCGATCCGTCAAAGCAGTCGTCGTGCTGTTAAACAAATCCGAGCTGGCAAAAGCGTTCGGATCAATGGCCTTTGCAGAACCGCCGGGCACACCCAAGAGACCGACATATTGAAGACCACCGGCTCCGCCAAGGGCGATCAATCCGCCGATGACGGCCGCAACCAACTTTCCAAAGATGCCGGAAGACGGTTTGGCCTGCGCCTTTTGATATCCGCCAGCTGCCACCGATGGTTTGCTCGCCGGAGGTGTGGAAGGAGCACTGGCTTTGGCAGGTGTCGCAGCCGCTGCAGGTTTGGGGTCAGATGAATTCTTTTCAGTCACCTTGGGAGAAGGCGTCTGTTTCGCATTTTTGGGTGCAGTGCCGGTTGCCTTCTGCGATGTGACAGCGTCAGCGGATTTCGCGGCAGCAGCGGGCTTGGAGCCCGTTGCTTGAGCCTCGCCATCAATCGTGATCGGCTTGCGCGTAGACTTGGAGTGACGTGGCGGACGGGCCGATCCGGCTCTGGGTGCAGACGCGGTCGACTTTTTGGCAGACGCATTTCCCGTTGTTTTTTCAGCCGCCGTCTTATCAGCCACTGCCTTTTCAATGTCAGGCGCCTTGTGCGTGGACGGTTTGGAATTGTTGGGTTTTTGGGCCTGGGGCTTTTTCATATCTCACCATCAATGCCGACAAACCGGCCTGTTTTGTAAAAAAGCGCCCGAGCCTCTCGGTCCGCCCTGTGGGATGACGTTAGGTTACATATCCGGCAAAATTAGGCCACGGGCTTGTCACTGCAAGGTGCCAATTCTGCTCGATGGGCGTCAGTTTCATCTTCCACAGCCTAACGTGCTTCAAGGCAAAATTTCAAACAAGGCCGCTTCTGTTGGTTTACGGGCCACGCAGCTGACTTTTTGCAAGTCTGTGTTAAGCGCGGCTCGCACGGCTTCGCTCAACACCAGACAAGTCGGAGGTTTTAGGGTTCTTTGAGCCGCCATCTCCACATGCAGGTGACTGTACAATTCCGAAAAACAGGCCGCCGTACGCGGTGAATAGAGCAGAGCGACCGCAATCTCACCATTCAGCAACAGTGCTTTCACATCATCCTCAAACCGAAGGGCTGCTCGCGTCTCGTAGACAGGCCATGAGACCACGGTCACACCTCGCTTGCGCCCCAACGCGGTCAAATCATGAGCAACCGCAGCAGCAGACGCATAGAGCACCGGCTTATCGTCAATGCCCTTCTTGTACGTCCATTCCGCTAAACGCCCAGCAATATCTAGGGCCGAACCGTCAACGTGGTCCACATCGCCAAAGCCAGCCTCTTTGAGAGCAAGTGCCGTAACAGACCCGGTGGCCAAGACGGGCAAGAACTTAAGAGAAGACAGACGGTCCGAGGCCATCAAAGAAGGCACTGCATTGGCACTGGTAACGATCAATCCGCCCCAATCAGCAACCAAGTCTCCAACTAAGTCTCCAGTGGGTTGTGGCGTTTTAAGAGCCACAACTGAAAGCAGGGGGTGCACCACAGGCTCATAGCCCGCTGCCCATAACCGTTCGGCAGTCTTGTTAGCTTGCTGAAGCGGCCGTGTGACGAGAACCTTCACGCGTCTTGCAGGTCCGGCTCAAGCCCGTAAAGAAGGTCTTGAAATGGTGGCGTTTCACCGTTTTCGACGACCGTCTTCTTTGTTTTTTGGGAAGGGCGTGTACTGCGCCGCTCCATCTGCCACCGTATTTCGGTCGCGCCGGATGCATCGCCGGAGATGACCATTTGCTCGGTTTTTCGAGGCGATCCATCACCGGAAAAGCAGATGCTTTCTTCCAGATCGATGGGCGCATCCGTGCAAGATACCGTCCAAGCCGCACGGCTTTGTGCGGCCAGCAAGATGGAATGACCATTGGACAAGGGACTGGCGCTGATTCCCGGCGGCAGGTGAAACCGGATAGCGAAAGGCACAGGCACCATCGTTCGGTTTGGATTTGCGGGTATAAACCGGTCAATGCCCTGCAAGGTTGAACCATCCTTCGACAGCGACAACACTCGCTCGTGGATCAGGCTGAAGCGTTCCAAATATCCATCGTGAGAAGCGCGCAACGTCTCAAAACGACCTTCACCCTTGCGGGTGGCGCGCACAGAACGCGGCCCATCCAGAAGGGCATTTGGAAAATAAGCCTGCCATGGCGACTGTTTGCGAAACCGCGACGAGGACGCATCGCCCAACACAGCCGTAGAGTGAGCGGCGCTGGCACGGGCGAAAGGAAGATAAGTGGATCGGTCCAATTCTGGCACGCCACAATTGGAGATGAAAACGGTCTTGTTGGATGACAGTTCGAAGGCAAGCGTGCCCGCGAAGGGTTCTGCCTCCACTTTGGCGCAAACCGGCGCACCTGTATCGATCAACACGGTGGTGGAAGCCTTGGCGAGGCGCTCGTAGCCACCGTGAGGGGCGGAGATGGGCGGCGTTTCGAGACCCCGGTCCTGGCTCAAAATCGCATCCAATTGCGCCTTTGGCGTGGAGCCCGTCCCGTTAAACTGGGCCAATGACCCATCACTATGCTGAAAAAACCGTAGAGCCAGCACCATGCGATCAATGGCAGAATGCAGGTTTTGCGGTCCCGCTTGGCCCGATTTCTGGAAAAGGTTCTCCAGCGGAATAAGGTCGGTCAAAATATCGACCAAAGACACCGGGTTGCGCGTGATGTGCACACCGTCGGGCAGTATCTGCCGATCCAATGTTCGCTCCAGATCGCGGACGGCCAAACGCAGGGTTTTTTCTTTTTCGCCAAGGCACACCATACCGTACACGAGTGCGATCTGGGTTTTTAGAGAGGGCAGGCCCGGGCGGGCATGAGCCGTGGTGCGCTGCAAATGCCAGACATGACGCTGCAAAGCCTGAACAAAAGCCGCCTGACGCGCCGGTGTTGGATCATCGGCCATCAGATGAGCCGCATTGAGCCACGCGATCAAGCGCATGGCTGCGAGCCGCGTTTGCCAAACCGCGGACCGGTTCGGCTTTCCGTGACGTGCCGTCCAGTCCAACACCAACGCCATGGCGTGGGTGCGCGACAGACCGGAATCCGCCGCTTCCAAATGGCTTAACCATTGAAACCCGTGAAGGTGTTGAAACCAGTCCGCAGACGGTGCCGCCATGTCAAAGGGCGATTCCCCATGGGTGTGAACAGATCGCCCGCTAAAGGTGAAAACGCCGGAATAAAACTCCCGTGCCATGCGCGCGTCACCAGGCCGCAAATTGTCAGGCTGAACCACTAACCCGGAAGACTGCGCTGGGAGAGATAGGGGCGGCAATTGAGGGACAGAGCGGCGCACCTGCAGGTTCAAGAGACGCCAAGCCTCTCCCAATGCCATGCGGGATGCAAAAAGCAGATTTGGCGCAGTCATGAAAAAAAGGCCCCCCGTATTGCGCAAAGCTTGAAACGCTCACTGACTCGTCGAGCCGATCAAAAAAGCAAACTTTTGGAAACGCGGTACCTGTCCAGCGATTCGCAGCGTAGATCAAAGCGGTGCCGCTTGAAACGGTTTTGAAACGCCAAGATCAACCGGAGGCTGTTTTAACGTATCTTGCAAAACCGCCCGGCAAAGAATCCATCCAAACCCTTAAAGCGGGCAGCCTGTGCAGGTGAAGACGCTTCCGGCGCTTCAAATGCGCGACCATGGATGGGCAGGCTGCGCAGAGTGTGCTGACCGGTGACCAACTCATCCATGCCATAAACATCATCAGCAGTGATCGGGTCCGCGTTCAGACCGGTAACCTCCGGCCCCAATTTGACGATTTGGCTGTACACATCTTCACCCTCGGCACGGTCGATTGAGCAGTTGGCAAAGACCAGCACCCCACCGGGCTTCACAAAACTGGCGGCACGCAAGACCATAGATTTTTGCAATGCCGCGAGTTCCAAAATTGTGTCGGCATCCTTGGTCCACGCCACGTCGGGATGACGGCGGATGGTTCCGGTTGAAGAGCAGGGCGCGTCCAAAAGAACAGCATCAAACTGGTCTGGCGGTTCCCAAGTCAAAAGATCTCCAGCCACGATACTCACATCAAACCCGAGCCGGTCCATATTCTGTGCAAGGCGTTTGCGTCGATTATCGGAGATTTCCAGTGCCGTCACACTGCCGCCCGCATTCGCCATTTGCGCGGATTTGCCACCGGGTGCTGCGCACAGATCGCATACCGCTTTCCCCGCAAGTGGACCAAGCAAGTTCACCGGTAACGCAGCCGCAGCGTCCTGCACCCACCAGGCACCTTCTGAGTATCCGTCCCATTGGCTTACGTCGCCCCGCTGGTTTACGCGGATCGTGTTGCCAAATAAATGGATCCCCCCAAGGCGCTGCGCCCAGTCTTTTGGATCAGCCTTCACCTGTAAATCGATAACCGGTTCCAGAAGGTGTGCTTCGCCAATCGCGAGCGCTTTGTCTTTTCCATAAGAGGTGCGCAAGCGCTTGAAAAACCAATCGGGAGTGTTGAGGCGCGCGAGCGGTTCCTTCAACACCAAAGGCCCCTGTTCTTTCTGGCGCACCAAACCACGTAAAACGGCATTGGCCAGTGCCTTGAACCGTTTGGAGCGCTGATCACTGGCGATTTGCGTGACTGCCAAGTCAACAGCGGCACTGTCCGGCACGTCGAGATAGAGAATCTGCGCTGCCGCCACATGCAGGGTATGGATCAGATGGCGTGCGTTTTTGGGGGGTGGCCGGTCAAACTGTTGAGCGAGGGAAGGCTGAATTTCTCCACGATGGCGCAAGGCGCAGGTGACTATGGCTCTCACCAAAGACCGGTCCGGTGGAGAAAGACGCATCACATCGCCGAGTGCATTGGCCCCATCCAGCAATCCGTCCAAACCGCGCCGATCATCTATCACACGGGTCAGTACCAAGACAGCAGCCATTCTGGATGCTATTCCGGGCTTGGTCTTTGCAGCATGGGATGGTCCTTCTTGGCGTCCTCTATCGGAGCGCCTTTGAACGGGCTTCTTTTTGTTGGATTTCTGTGGGTCTAACGGGTCGGGAATAACGTGCTCATAGGGTCACATTGGCTGCGGCTTACTCCCATGGACCCTTCTTGTGTCCTTTGGAAGTGGATTGTGAACCGGTGCCGCCTTTGCCACGGCTTCGCGACAGGCGATCCCGTTCGCTGGCAAAAGGCGAGCGGCGCATCTGACCGGCATTGCGGCCCCACTGCTCTTCCTGTGGCTGATTGCGGATCGCTTCTTCTTCGCGGCGCAGGCTTTCACGATCCTCCACCATCTCATGCGCCATCTCTTCCAGAGCCGCGATCCTGTTTCCGGTATCGGGGTGGGTGGAAAACAGATTGTCCATCGATTGCCCGTTAAGGGGATTGATGATGAACATATGCGCTGTGGCCTTGGCCTGCTCCGCCGGCGCATTGATCACGCCACGGGCATGGTTTTCGATTTTGCGCAGCGCGTCGGCCAACCAAAGCGGATTACCGCAAATTTCCGCTCCATCTTTATCGGCCTCATATTCCCGCGTGCGGCTGATGGCCATCTGCACGATACCGGCAGCCATGGGTGCCAAAATCATGGTCGCCAGCACGCCGATAAAGCCCAGAGGGTTGTTGCGGCTGCCGCCAAAGAACATCGCAAAATTAGCAATCATTCCGATGGCACCGGCCAGCGTGGCCGTAATAGTCATCGTGAGCGTGTCGCGGTTTTTAATATGCGCCAATTCATGCGCCATCACAGCCGCAACCTCCTCGCGCGTCAGGCGCGACAAAAGCCCGGCACTCGCGGCTACAGCGGCATTGCTGGGGTCACGACCGGTTGCAAATGCGTTGGGTTGATCAGTCTCAATGATGTAGACCTTCGGCATGGGCAGGTCCGCATTGGCCGCCAAGTCCCGCACCATGCCCACCAAATCGGGCGCTGACTGGTCATCAACTTCACGGGCATTGTGCATTTTCAACACCATCGCGCCTGAGTTCCACCAGGAAAACAGGTTCATCCCGGCGGCCAGAATGAACGCGAGGACCATCCCTGTTTGACCCCCAATCAAAAATCCAACCGCCATGAACAAAGCCGTCATGGCCGCAAGAAGCATTGCAGTTTTCACCAAATTCATGGACCCAACCTCAAAAAAGACGCGCTATCGGCGCTCGATCATTGCTCTTAAAAATGGTGTCAGTTTGCCCCAAGTCAACGGGGACGAAATGGGCTAGAGATAGACCGAACGGCGTGAGGGATCGAAACAATGACAGTCAAACCCGAACTGCATAACGATCCGGCGACGAACACCGATGCAAAGACGAGCACCAAAAAAACCTTAAGTCCTGCTGCGCAGCGCGCCCTCGCCGAAGCACAGGCGCGCCGCGAGACAGCCCAAGCGGAGCAGGAGGCGCGCGAAAAAGAACTGCAGGGGCGCGCTGGCCCCGATCCGGTGCGGTATGGCGACTGGGAAAACAAAGGGATTGCATCGGACTTTTAATGCACTTTTTAGTTGTATTTAAGTGTGACGAGTTGTAGGAAAAATGTCCTTTTACCTCTTGCGCAACGTTTATGACCCAATTCAAGTTTGCATTTCTAAGCCTTTTCGCGTGCTCGCTGCTCGGCCCACTGCCCGAAAAGCCCGCATCCGCTCAAAGTGCAGCGCCAACCAACCACGTTGATCACCGTGAAATCCTCGCGGGGCCGGTAACCGCAACCGTGCTTCGCGTGCGCGATGGGGATTCGATTGATGTGTTGGCACACATATGGCCGGGGCAACGCATCGCAGTCTCGGTGCGCCTGCGGAACATAGACGCCCCGGAATTGCGTGCCCAATGCGAGAAAGAAAGACTGATTGCGCAAGCGGCTAAGCGCCATTTGACATCTTTGATTATACAAACGGACCCCAACCCCACCATCACTCTCTACGGCATCGGCGGTGGGAAATACTTCGGCAGAATTCTCGCCAACGCACTAAGCAACAATGGCATCGGCATCGGCCAAAACATGATCAAAAGCGGCTTAGCGGTTCCTTACCGCCAGCGCAAAAACCAGAACTGGTGTGCCGTTCGTCCAGCAGTCTTTCGCTAGTTTTCCATGATCCAGTGGGGATCCACCAACACGGAAACTCTGCAGAGCACACAAAAAAGGGGCCGTCCTGTGGACGACCCCCGCATTTTCAACAACCGTAAAGGTCGAAACGCGTTAATCAGGCGGAGCGTGAAGGCTGCTCCAACATCCCACCCTCAAACAAAGACCTCATTGGCTTCGTGAAATTGCTCGACATTAGATCACCTCCTTTCGATGTGTTTTGAACATTGAAACTATGGGTCCAAGACTTCGAGCTGGCAAGGGGCAGCAAACCGCTAAGACAAATCCTGCAAAAAGGTCGCGGCTAAGGCTAAATGCGACCAGCGCTTCGAAACAGCAATAATCGGCTCTAAAGCACCTCATCCAGCTGACGCGCGATCCAAAACCTTGGGATGAAATGTCCTTTCTCGTGCACATCCAGTGTCACAGTCTGTCCTGACGCACACTTGGACCACCGGTGTCTGATGAAGGGCAAAATCTCAACGGCTTGCCAAGCGGACTTCACAGGCCGGGCATCGCCACAACCGTTGCGCTGCCGCCAATAGGCAACAGCCGCTTCGACGTCACCATCGTCACCGAACGGATAACGCATCACGGTATCGGAAGTGCCGTGGACATGACGGAAGGAAACTGCCCGCTCGCAAGTGTCATTGTCCAAAGGGGCGAAACCGGAAACGGCAAAGACCGCTGCGATCTTGGTTTCGCTATGACACGCAAACCGCCATGCCATAGCGCCACCATAAGAATAGCCTGACACAAAAATCTTGCTGGCATCAATGGGAAACCGTTTGCGGAGGTCCTTCAAAACGGCGTCGGCAAACGCCACATCCTCAGTGTCACGCGTCCAAAAGTTCCAAGTGCGGCCAGCCCCGTTGGGTGCCACCAACAGCACGCCCCGTGTCTTAGTGGCGCCGGCGATCCGGCTGTGCTTCATGATCAAAGGACCCTGACGACCCCACCCGTGAAAATGCAGCAGAACAGGGAGCACCGTCCTGCCGTCCCACCCTTCCGGCGGCAGCACATGATAGGACCTTGTGCCCAAAGGGCAGGCGACGGCCGCTTCACAAGCGCCTTGAAGGGAAGATTGAAGGCTCGCGTCACTTGCGAAACTTGGCAAAGGCCAAGCCGCGCTGATCATAGCAAAGATGAAAACGAGACCAAAGGAGAGCAGGCGCACAAACATTCGTTCGTGTACCGCGCAGCCCAATCACAGCCAATTAAAAACCGTGTCACCTGTGACCACACAACTGATCAACCATCGCGATCAATCCGCGCCTGCCAACAGTTGTTCGACGCCGAACGCACGTGAACAGAAGCGATCTCCGGATCTTCTAAAAGGGCCATTGAACGGTTGATAATGGTGTTGTTGGGCACAACGCCGCCTGATCCGTAGACGATGGTCTCGTCCGCTCGATAGCCGCGTACAATATAGGTGGGGCTATCCGTGAAGACGTCCGGCAAGCGGACTGATGCCGATGAAGCAGCGTCCAAATGGGCCACGCAGGGTGCTTCGCACACAAAGGCCGGACCAACTTCAGCGTAGGGCTGAACCGTCGAAAACGGACGCAACGCAAACACGAGATAGGGCTCGCCTTTGGGAACCAATTTGAGACAATGGCGACAGGGAATACCCTCCCCATCCGATATCGCGCGCGTCGCCGCTTGGCCGTTGGCATCAGGTCCCCCTGCCCTCAAGGCGCTCGCTTCTTCCGTAGTCATCCCCGAAAATCGTATGGACATGCAAACCTCTGTTGGTGACATTTTCCATCAGGTATAGACGCCGTAATTCTCGCCTCCACCCGAAACTTGGCGGCCACCGTGTCCATCAAGCAAAGGACACCCTGCGGAAAGACAA
>JBCBYZ010000080.1:0-15428 GCA_039815595.1 Pseudomonadota bacterium
CCAAAAAACCATCGGCGCATAAAGCATCCACCAAAAGGCAGGGCGGAAAAACCCTTGCTTGAAGAGGAAGAAAGACCGGTTGCGGACCGGATGGACGACATCGCCTTGCCGAGCGAAACCCTGTCGTTGGTCGGTCATGAGGCTGCGCTCAACCGTTTGCAAATGGCACACCGCTCAAACCGGCTGCACCACGCATGGTTGCTGTCTGGCCCGCGCGGCATCGGTAAGGCCACACTGGCGTTTCAATTTGCCCGCCAACTTCTCGCCTACCCTAACGGTTCCGCCCTCCCGCCAGTCGGCCAACAAATTGCAGTCCCAGCGTCAGTCAGCGGCCCCATCATGCGTGGCGCACATCCCGAACTGTTGCATCTGACCCGACCGTGGGACGAAAAAGCTAAGCGTTTCAAAACCAAACTCTCGGTTGATGAAGTGCGCAAAACCCAAGCCTTTTATGGCATGACAGCCGGGGCAGGCGGGTGGCGCATCACGATTGTGGATGCCGCTGATGACATGAACGCGGAAGCGGCCAATGCGCTGCTCAAAGTGCTGGAGGAGCCACCAAAGCGGTCCCTGTTTTTGGTTCTCTCCCACGCATCAGGCGGGCTTTTGCCCACAATTCGGTCCCGATGTCAGATGGTGCCTTTGCAACCTTTGTCCGAGGCCGAAGTGGGCCAGGTGTTGCAGCGGATGGACCTGCAAATTGATCCTGCCCTTTTGAGTGCAGCGTGCGAGCGCAGCGAGGGCTCCGTTCGCCGCGCCATACAATTGGTGCGCTCGGATGCGCTCAAAGAGATTGCGGTGTTTGAAAACCTGCTGGTCAGCCGTTCCACGGGCGTTCCCCGCGACTGGATGCAGGTACACGGTTTAGCGGATCGGTTGGTGCGCAAAGGCGCAGAAGAAGGGTACGAGTTGTTTTTTGATCTTGCCCTTGATGCCTTGGCGAAAGACGTTCGCAACCATGTCTTGCAATCCGGCGTGGAAGGCGCAAAGCGTGACCCCGCCTTGCTTGCGGGGCAAGCGGAGGTGTGGGAGAAGACCGTCGAATCCAAACGGGTTGCAGATGCTTACAATCTCGACAAAAAGCAAGAGATACTGTCTCTGTTTTCAGCCTTGTTCGACCTCAATTCACGCGCTTAAACCGCTAAGTTATCGGCGCATGACCACTCCGCACCGCCCTCCGGCCAACATACCGAGCCCGGATGGCGCGCTTTAATCAGGACGTTTTCCACCTGCCATGTCACCCGCCCAGCAAACGCGCTTTTACATCACAACGG
The DNA here is from genome assembly GCA_039815595.1 of Pseudomonadota bacterium. Lineage (GTDB taxonomy): Bacteria > Pseudomonadota > Alphaproteobacteria > Rhizobiales > Rhizobiaceae > Pseudahrensia. The sequence continues at coordinate 1,275 of JBCBYZ010000080.1, forward strand.
CCATCTCTTATCCCAACGGTGCACCGCATATCGGCCACGCCTATGAGATGATCGCTACCGACGCTTTGGCGCGGTTCAAGCGGCTTGATGGGTATGACGTGCATTTTTTGACGGGCACGGATGAGCACGGCCAAAAAATGGTAAAAACTGCCCGCGACGCCGGAGTGGCCGTCGAGGATTTGGCACAGAAAAACGCCGCCCAATTCCGCGACATGGCGAGCGCCCTCAACATCTCCAACGATGACTTTATCCGCACGACCGAGCTACGTCACCACGCCGCCTGCCAGGCGTTGTGGGAGCGCATGGCCGCGAACCAAAGCGACGGGAAGCCGGATATCTATAAGGACAGCTATAGCGGCTGGTACTCCGTTCGCGACGAGGCCTACTATGCCGAAAGCGAGACCGAACTGCGTGAGGATGGTGTACGCGTGGGGCCTCAGGGCACAGAAGTGGAGTGGATCGAAGAGGAGAGCTACTTTTTCCGTCTCTCTGCCTATGAAGATCGCCTGCTGAAACTCTACGAAGACCACCCGGAATTCATCGCCCCCGGCTTTCGCCGTAATGAAATCACCTCTTTCGTGAAGGGAGGTCTGCGCGATCTGTCCGTATCCCGCACCACGTTTGACTGGGGCATCAAAGTGCCGGGCGACGAGAAGCACGTGATGTATGTTTGGGTTGATGCGCTTACCAACTATATCACAGCACTCGGGTTTCCTGATGAAAATGCTGAAGACTGGCAACGTTGGCCGGCTGATGTGCACATTATCGGTAAAGACATCGTGCGGTTCCATACGGTCTATTGGCCAGCGTTTTTGATGTCCGCTGGCCTGCCCTTACCCAAGCGCGTGTTTGGCCACGGGTTTCTGTTCAACAAGGGCGAGAAAATGTCGAAGTCGCTCGGCAATGTGGTCAGTCCCTTTGATATGGCCGATCTGTATGGCGTGGACGCCTTGCGCTTTTTCCTGCTGCGCGAAGTGCCGTTTGGACAGGACGGCAGCTACAGCCACGAGGCCATCGTCAACCGTATCAATGCAGACCTAGCAAATGATCTTGGCAACCTCGCTCAGCGCTCACTTTCCATGGTGTTCAAAAACTGTGGCGGTCAATTGGAAAAGCCGGAGGCGCTGCAGGTGGAAGATGAAGCCGTGCTGGCGCAGGCGGCGACTATCCTGCCCGCCGCCCGCAACGCGATGGACGAGCAAGCCATCCACGAAGCGCTTAACGCTATCTGGAATGTGGTGGGTGAAACCAACCGCTACTTTGCGGCTCAAGAGCCATGGGCGCTCAAGAAGACCGATCCGAAACGCATGGCCGATGTGCTTTGGGTGACCGCCGAGATCGTCCGCCGCGTGGCCGTCTTGGCCCAACCGTTTGTGCCGGAAAGCGCATCTCGCCTGTTGGAGGCTTTGGGCGTACCGGAAGGTCAACGCACTTTCGCAGCTTTGGCTGAAGGTCATGACATTGGCCAAGTGGATATCGCTAAGCCGGAACCGGTGTTCCCGCGTTTTGTCGAGCCTGGAATCGCTGGGGAAGGGGCCTAACGTGCTCGTCGACAGCCATTGTCATCTCGATTTTCCTGATTTCGCCGAGGACTTGGATGGTGTTGTCGCCCGCGCCCAGGGGGCGGGTCTGGGTCGTATGGTGACGATCTGCACCCGGGTCAAAAAGTTCGATCAGGTTCACGCAGTTGCGCAGCGGTTTCCGTCGGTCTTTTGCTCTGTCGGAACGCACCCGCACAACGCCGATGAGGAACTCGACGTCACGACGGCCGATCTTGTGCGTTTAAGTGCAGCCACAAAAGTCGTGGCCATCGGCGAAGCTGGTTTGGACTATCACTATGATAAGTCGCCCCGCGATGCGCAGGCGCAAGGCTTTCGTACCCACATCGCAGCCGCCCGTGAAACCGGCCTACCGCTCGTCATCCATGCCCGCAGTGCCGATGATCATATGATCGCGATACTGGAAGAAGAAACAAGGGAAGGGTCCTTCCCCGCCGTCCTGCACTGTTTTTCATCGGGCCGGAAGCTTGCCGAGCGCGGTATCGAACTGGGTCTTTACGTTTCTTTCTCCGGTATTTTGACCTTCAAAAACAGCCAGGACATCCGCGACATCGCCCGCGACATGCCGCGTGATCGCGTGCTGGTGGAAACGGACGCGCCGTATCTCGCGCCCATGCCCCATCGAGGCAAAACCAATGAACCGTCTTATACGGTGCATACAGCCGCCGTGTTGGCGGAGTGCTGGGACCAACACCCAGACGCAGTTTGGGCGCAGACAACGGAGAACTTCTTCCGGTTGTTCTCGAAGGTGCCGCGTGATCTGCCGCAGGAAACGGCTGTATGAGCACGGAAGCATCTACGCCGGACGACGCCACATTGCGCTTTACCGTGCTGGGCTGCGGCTCGTCACCCGGCGTGCCACGAATTGGTGATGACTGGGGCAATTGCGATCCGTCGAACCCGAAGAACCGCCGCATGCGCGCCGCGCTTTTGGTGCAACGTATTACGGGCCATGGCACAACGACTGTGGTGATCGACACCGGGCCGGACTTCCGCAATCAAATGCTCATGACCGGCGTCGCGACGGCGGATGGTGTGGTTTACACGCACGAACACGCAGACCACATACATGGCATCGATGATCTACGCTCATTCGTGATTAACAGCCGGGCCCGCGTGCCCATCTGGGCTGACACACACACCTCAGCCCGCTTGCACGAGGCGTTTGGCTATTGTTTCAAAACGCCTGAAGGATCATCCTATCCTCCAATTTTAGACGAACACCGCATCACAGCTGGAACCGTGTTTTCCATCACCGGTGCCGGTGGCACGATTGATTTTATGCCCTTTGAGCAGCCGCACGGTAACATCGTGTCGTTGGGGTTCAGGATTGGCAATCTGGCGTATTGCAGCGATGTAAGCGCTTTGGATGAACGGGCCTTGCCGCATCTGGAAAACTTGGACGTATGGATTATCGACGCGCTCCAATACCGCGCGCATCCAAGCCATCTCAGTCTTGAGCAAACGCTTGAATGGATTGAGAGACTAAAACCGAAACACGCCATACTGACACACATGCACACGCCCATGGACTACGCGACCGTGCAAGACGAAACACCTGACCATGTAGAGCCGGCCTTTGATGGTATGGTGATAGAGATGCATGAAGGTATGGATATATCAATCACTTAGAGCGCGGTATCAATGTGTTACATCATACAATAATGTTCCATAATATATCTTATGCGACTTTTGCATTGAGCGAAATGGCAGTGACTGACCGCCTTTATCCGCACACAACTTAAGCCCCGCACATTCATTAGGTCTACGGACGTTGTAAAGCGGTCAACGCCAGCTTCAGTGTGTCTGCGATCATGTCCTCGTCTGCCCCGCTCGCTCGTTGGGTCAATGCCAGCCCGATCTGCTCCACCAGATAGTGTGCAGCTGTTTTGGCGCTCAATGTACCGTTCCAGTCTCCCACGGTTTGGCGATCTTCCAGATAGGCTTTGAAGGCATCGACAGCGGCTCCGTTGAGGTCTTCCACGCGTTTTTGGGTTTGTGGCCCTAACCTGTGTTTGCCTGCACGCATTTTGTAAAACAGGCATCCGCGCTCCATTTTCGGATCGTGGCTGGCAAACTCAGTCAGAGCAGGAATCGTCTCACTGAGCGGCCTTCTTTGACCCAAGATCACAAAAATATCGGATAGGACCGTTTCGGCGTAACTGCCCAAAGCTGCACAGGTCAGTCCGTCCTCGCTCTTAAAGACCCGGTATAGCGACGGCTTGGAAACCTCTGCCAACTTGCAAAGCGCATTGATGGAGACATCCGCCGGATCAGCCCCCCAATAGGCATCCACAGCCACCTTCAATGTCGCGTCTTCGTCCAGCGTTTGCGGTCGGCCACGCTTCGGTTTGCGGTCAGAATCAGACATAACGAACCATATGGTATAAAAATATTGACATCGTGTTTAAATTAATATACCGATAGGTCCGTTAAAACGCAACCGACGGTATTTTCTCACACTATCCGTCGTATCATAGGGAGACACGAATATGAAAACGATCCTCATGGCGATCGCTCTGGCGACCAGCATGTTGGCCCATGCGGCCGCTGCGGACATCGACACGGTCCGGGCCTTCTATGCAGATATTCTCACCGCTCCGGCTAAGACAACCGAAGCGCGCTACTACGAATTGTTCTCACCGGACGTGGTGTCCACCCCCACGCCGCCCGGCGGCCCTGGAGCACAAGGCATGCTCAACACGGTCGGGTTTTTGGGTCAGGTCGTACCCGATCTCAAATGGACGCCGGAAGAAATCATCCCGCTCGAAGACGGTCGCTTTGTCGTTCGGGGCACAGCCACCGGAACACCCGTCGGCCAGTTCTTCGGGGTCGATCCCGCGACGGGCAAGAGCTTTGAAATCATGTCGATCGACATCGTCACCCTGAAGGATGGCCTTATCACAAACATCTATCACCTTGAGGATTGGACGGGGGCCATCGCACAGTTGACGGCAAAGTAGCCGTCATCGGTAAATCAAGGTTGTCAGGCGCGGCAGGAGCAGCGAACTGCCCTGCCCCGCCGCAATCGCTAAGAGTTCGAGGCAGCGTCGTCATACGACTTCGACGGTGATGCTTCCCAATCCTTCAAAGCCACCAATGATGCGCATCCCGGGTTGGGGATAGATGGTCTTTACGACACTTCCCAAGGTTACGATCTCGCCAGCCTTCAGGCCTCCCTCTGCTGCCCTGTGCTCTGCCAGCCATGTTAGTGCTCTCAACGGGTTGCCTAAGATGGCTGACCCCAGACCTCGCCAAGCCGACTTTTCGTCGATCGTAAAACCGCCCTCCAACTCGCTCAAGTCGCCTACCGTTTGCAGGCGCATCGGCTCACCGATCACACAACCGGTTGAAAAGAAATCATCCGCGACAAGTGTTTCCTTGGCGCAGTTTGAAAAATCCGCAAACCGTTCGTCTACGATTTCGACTGAGCACATCACGCTATCGATAGCGTTGATCACGTCCATGCCATGCAACAGCGGTTTAGAGAGCCTTACGGCGATCTCGCACTCCAGTCCCAGTCGGAAATACTCGCTGTGTTTGAGCTGGACTTCACGTTGATGCACCTGTTTTGAAAACAACGTACCCGAACAGGGATGATCGATGCCAAGATAGGTTTGCATGACCTCCGTTGTGCAACCGATCTTCCAGCCAGCGACCGGCCCCAGCGGATCTGATAACTGGCTGCGCAGTGCGGATTGTATAGCGTAGGCATCATCCAACGACTTCGGGCGCAACTCTTTGGGCAAGTCAGGCAAAGGTGCGTCATATCCCCCACCGCGGGTACGTAACAGTGCCAGCACCCTTGCCGTTTCATCCACCTTTTCGACGTTCATCACTCCCCTCCCCGTTCGGACAAGCATCTTGACGACTCGAGTGCCAAAACCTAGCACAGCATCAACGCCGATTTAGCTCAGTTGGTAGAGCATCGCATTCGTAATGCGGAGGTCACGTGTTCGAGTCACGTAATCGGCACCAAAAAAATAATTCATTGTTATTAGTGCGTAAGCAACTGAGTGAACCGGAGCGTGACGTCTTCAAAGCGGCGTGCCTTAAACTTCAGACCACCTGCTAAAGGTGTTATCAGGCTGTGATGTTCTCGGCTGACAGGTTAGCGGAGGTGTTTTACAAACGTGTCCGACGCCTTGAGGGCGATTGAGCAGCGCCCCTGCCAAGTTTTGCTCGAGATCAAACGTTGTAGATCTTCTTCGCATTCAGTTGGGCTACGGCCAGTTGCTCATCTTTAGACAAGTGACCGATCATTGCCCGCGTCATGTCGATCCAATTTGGCAAGTCAGCGCCCAAATTGACCACCGGCCAGTCACTGCCCCATACGATGCGCTTTGGCCCAAAACTGTCCAACACGTGGTTCACCCAAGATTCGAGCGTCTTGATATCGGCTGCGTGCGGAGCGCAATAGGCGGCGATTCCTGAAAGTTTCACAAAGACGTTTGAGTGTGCGGCAACAGCTTTCAGCCCTTTAGCCCAGTCCTCGAACGCGTCGCCGGCAATGTCCGGTACACCGCAATGATCAAGCACGAACACCTGTTCGTCGCAGGCCTGCACAAGGTCCAACGCCAGCGGCAATTGACGTGCCAACATACAAAGATCAAACGGAAGTCCAACTCGGCCAATCTTGCGCAAGTTGGTGCGAAACCGCGAGCTTTGCGACACCTCGTCGGGCATCACATGCAAGATTCGACGAAGGCCATTAACCTTCAGGTTTGCACATTCCTCAAGCCAGGCATCGAAATCGTCATCTTCATCCGGTCGGCAGGAAGCGATCTGTCCCAGCAATCCGCCTTCGCCCACAAGGGTTGCAACAAAACGGGCTTCGTCGCGATAGTGCTCATCATCGACGGCAGCTTCCATAAACACAGTGCCTGCGATGCCTTTTCCTTCGCTCAGAGTCGCATAATCCAATGGAGAAAAGTCACCGCCCGCCAGTTGCGGAATGGTTTCAGTCCAACTGTAGGAAAACCTATCGCGCCAAATCAAGTGTTGGTGTGTATCGATAAAGTCCATCAATCAGGCCGCAGGTTTGGGCGTGGGCGCTGCAGCATCGATCAAACCATCAGCACGCAGCGTCTCCCAAAATTCACCGGGGATCTCAGTCTCGATCCAATTCAGTATCTGGCTGAGTTCCGACGCATCGCGTGGCCCGGGAATGACCGAAGTAATCAGATCGTTAGCCAGTGGAAATTGCAGCGCGGCGGCGGCCAGCGGGACGGAAAAGGAATCCGCTACAGAACCCAGTTTACGCACCTTGTCGACGATCTTTGCGGGAGCCTTGGCATAGTTCCACATCTCACGACCAACCAGAACGCCGGAATTAAACGGCCCCCCGCAAATGATCGTAGTGCCGGCTTCGCGACACTTGGGAAACAGATCGTGCAGCGGCGTCTGCTCCAACAGGGTGTACCGTCCAGCCAGCAGGAACACGTCCCAATCGCCAATGCCCAATGCATCGATACAGACTTGGTTTTCATTGACCCCAAGCCCAATAGCTTTGACCTCACCTGCCCTGCGCAACTCGTCCATTGCGCGGTAACCACTATCCGACAGGTCTGCAAAGTGCCGGGCGTTTTCTTCTCCATGTTGTAAAGTGCCGATATCATGCGCCAGCAGAATATCGATCCGGTCCAGCCCAAGCCTTTGGAGACTGTCCTCGTATGCCCGCATGATGCCATCATACCCGTAGTCGTAGACCACATTGAAAGGCAGTGGATCGTACATGCCAAAATCAACTGGATTGGGCACGGGGCCGGGTTTGAGAAGACGCCCAACCTTGTCTGACAACACGTAATCACTGCCGCGCAGCAGGTCGCCAATCACGCGTTCGGATCGGCCAAAACCGTACCAAGGTGCGGTATCGAAAAAGCCGATTTCTGCAGTCTTGGCAGCAGCTATGAGATCGGCAGCCTGCGCATAATCAAGCTCAGCAAAATTGCCGCCCAGGGGCGCGCCGCCGAGGCCAAGTGTTTGCACCATCAGCCCGGTGTGTCCGATTTGGCGTTTCTCCATTCATGCGTTCCTTAACTTCTGAGACCGTGTCGGCGACTGGTTTTGGGAAACTATGGTGAAACGAGCCGAACCTTTTGTCCAATTACCCATACAAGGACCCATGCCAGAACAGATGTAACAATCCGGTTCAAGTGACCGAAGTTCGATGAGCCTAACCGAACGCAAAATACCGCGCAGGGGTTCAATCTCAAAAATGTCACGCAGACTCTTTGGCAAGGACCAATGCCGCCGCACCAACGAGACCTGAATTATCGCCAAGTGCTGCCTGCACAACTTTCACATCTCTAAATGGACCAACAGCATTCGTGCGAATGATGGAATGGATGATAGGCTCCAACAGATCGAAGGCGCTGGATACGCCTCCGCCCAATATAACCCGTTCCGGGCTGAAAATGTGGATCAGCGACACGATACCGTGGCCCAAATAACGCGCCTCGTCGTCTACCAGCGAAAGACACTGAGCGTCACCCAAACGCGCGCCGTCAAAGACGTCTTTGGCGCTCACCATGGAAGACTTGGCCGTGGCACCGAGGTAGCCAGTTAGGTCAGTCTCAACCGCTTGGCGGGCACGACCGCCAAGGGCGTTGCCAGAAGCGAGTGCCTCAAAACAACCATTGGCCCCGCAAAGACAACGCGGACCATCAAGTGTCAGCCGTAAGTGCCCGACATGGCCTGCCATTCCCTTGCGGCCATGGAGCAACCTGCCATCGACAACCGCGCCGCCGCCAATGCCGGAACTGACGGTTAGATACACCAGATTGTCTAATCCCTGCCCTGCACCGAATTGCCATTCACCATAGGCGGCGGCAATGGCGTCGTTCTCGACTAGAACGGGCTGACCCAGACGGGCCGAAAGTGTCTCACGGATCGCAAAGTTCTCCAACCCTGGAATGGTTGGAATACCAGGAACGGTTCCTTCAACCGTGTCGATAGGCCCCGCGCTTGCAAGGCCAATTCCAGCTATCCCATCGTTCGAGATGCCTTGGCTAACGTCCATAAACAGCGCTTCAAATTGATCTAGAATTCCGGCTGGTCCGTTAGTCACATCGGTGTTTGCCGAAGCGCGGCGCAGCAGTGTTTCGCCCTCAAAAAGCCCCGCCCGAACCTTCGTTCCACCCAAGTCAAAAGCGAGCGCGCAGTGGGGTCGAGCGTCTGCCACGCTAAACAGGTCCATCCAGGGTATGAATCCAGTTCATTCGCTCCGTCAGGTCGGGCGCACCGAAGGCAAGCGATCCCATCACCACTGTATCGGCTCCCGCTTCGCGCAGCACAGGCACAGTGTTTTCGCGAATGCCTCCGTCAGCAGCCAACAGAATATCATGACCGACGATCATTGTTCGCGCCGCCATCAAACGGGATGGTGCGCTTTCGTGTAGGCCCACTCCTTTGATGCCGAGTTTGGTGCCCAGCAGAGTTACGATGTCGATGCGGTTCAAAACCCCCTCCACGGCTTCCACCGGCGTATGTAACTGTAGCGCGATCCCTGCCGCACAACCGCGATCCGCAATTCGATCCAGCCCCGCTTGATGGTTTGCGTTTTCGGCATGGATGGAAATCACATCCGCCCCGGCTTCCGCAAATTGGTCAATCTGGTCGAGCAACACGTCGTCCGCCAGCATCAGGTGAACGTGGAGCGGTTTTTTCGTTAATGGTCGGATCTGAGCAAGCATGTCGGGAAACAGCAGCAGCGATGGAGAAAAACGACCGTCGGAAACATCGGCATGGTAGATGTCCACATGCTGATCAACTCGGGCGATATCCTCAGCCAATGCAACCAAATTGGCTGACCAAAGCGAGAATTCAGCAAGCAGGCGATCTTTTGCCAAGTTGGCGCGAAACGTCATGACTGTGTTTCCTCAATGAAGCGGCGCAATGCGCCCTCAAATTCCGCCCGGTAACGCGCCATGCTGTCCGCCTTCGATGTAATTTCAACAAGCCGTGCGTTTGGCATAAGCTCCGCTAATTTTTTGGCCATCTGCAGTGGGTGGACAGCATCGCATGCGGTGCCGATGACCATGACGGGACAACGGATTTCAGCCAAATCGGATTGGGTAATCCCCGGTCCATCACGGGAGATGGCCTCAAGCAGAGCCTGTGTCTGAGCAATCGGCTCGCGACGGAAAAATCCCAGCAATGAGGCCAAATTGTCAGGTGCTTCACGCGCCAAATTGGCGGCGAGCGGTGACTGTTCAAACCGCTCCTGTGCCTCGCGGGGTTCAAACTGCGCAAGGTGTTGAGCGACAGCCCGTATGGCAGCAAGGTTGTCTGGAGCCATTGCATCAATCCATGCCGGTCGAGCGATCACCAGCGCGCTGACCAGATCGGGCCTAAGTACCGCCAAGCGGGCAGACAGTGCGGCACCCATTGAGATGCCGCCAATGGGCAAGGGACCAATTTTGAGACTATCGACGAAGACTTCGAGGTCGTGTGCAAAGCGAGCGAGTGAAAGATCGGATGCCTTGCCAAAATCCGATAATCCATGGCCGCGGCATTCCAGAGTTACACATTGGTAGTCCAAATCTCCAGGGAACACGTCTGCAGGCTGGTCAGCGGCACCGCATAACCCGTGCTGGAACAGGAAGGGCTGCCCGTGGCCACTTCGGGCGACCGACAACGTGACACCTTCAATATCGAATTGATCACGTTCCATTCCGTCAGAGCTTTCCCACTTGATTTGTGAGATAGTCCGACACGCCTGGCGCGTCTTTGGCGGCCATACCGTGTGCGATCAACGGGCCGGAAAACTTCATACCCACCAGTCCACTGAGGATGTGCTCCCAATCCAAGACACCCTTCCCCGCCGGTGCAACGCGACCATCGTCAAACCAGTCTTTGGCGTGGACCAATGCAATGGAAGGGCCGAGCAGTTGCAGTGCTCCGTCAATCGTCTCGCGATGGCGTGAGAAAGGCATTTGCTCAACCAGGTTTGCGGGGTCAAAAACGATACGAATGCGCTCGCTGGAAAACCGATCCAGAAGCCGGGCCGCTTTTGTTGCGCAACTCACAACATTGGCCGGCTCCGGTTCTACTCCGATCAACACGTCATGCCGGTTCGCCACCTCCAACAGCAGGTCAAACTCGCGACACATCTCATCCCAGCTTGCCGGGTTTGAGTTATCAGGATGGGCCCTCCACTGGTTTTCAACGTCCATGGAGCCGGTACACACCGTCAAAAGAGAAACACCCAGATCGGCTGCGCATTGAGCGATTTGTGCAAAAGCGGCCCGTCCCGCGTTACGCCTTTCCGCTTTGGGATCGATCATGTTGTAAGTGGCGGAGATAGCCGAAATCTGAATCTGGTGTGCCTGCGCTGCTTCGCCGATTTCCAGAATTGCGCCATCGGGAATTTTGGTCGGTAACGGCCCCAGCCCCGAACAGGCCATGTTGTATTGCACTGCGGAAAAACCCGCTGCACGGCACTGTGCAAAAACGGCGTCAGGGTGCTCTCCCGCAAAGGTCTTCGCAAAGACACCAATCTCCATCAGATCGCGCCCGAAACATCGGCTAAACGGACCGGCTGGCCCGAGCGCGCCGATTGGGCAATCGCCAGCATGGCGCGCACCGATGCGACCCCATCTTCTACCCCGGCTCCTTTTTGGGGGTTTCCGTTCAAAACAACATCTGCGAAGCTCTCCAATTGCCTGCGATAAAAATGCGCGTCAGCACCCAACACCCGAGTTGTCTGCTCGGTGGCCTCCCGGAAAACGTCCACTTCGCTGGATCGGAAATACCACGGGTTAAAGGTCTTGGCGCGTACGCTGCCGTGTTCGCCGTAGATGTCGAACCCCTCATGCCAGTCCATTTTGACGGCAACGGTCAGATCAAGATGGCCGAGCGCACCATTCGCAAAAGCCACGTCAACAAACCAGCAATGGGCACCGTAACGTTCGTTGTGGCGTGCATGGACTTCAACAAGGTCTCCACACAGATGCCGCGCAGTGTCGACCAGATGGCAGCCATGGGCCAACATATAGTATTGCTGAAGATCCTCCTTGGGGTCGACCTTTGGCTTGCGTGCGGCGGCGCTCTTTACGATCAGGGGTTGAACGGCGTCGGTCATGGGATAGCGGTGGCTGGAATCGCAGTACCAACCCTTGAAGGCCAACATCTCACCCATCTCGAAATCTACAAACTGCTTGGCACTTTCGATTCCCGGGTCGAACCGTTTCATATGGCCAACCTGCAGAACACGATCTGTTTTGGCCAAGGCGGTTTGCAGCGATTCCACTTCCTCCAGCGAAACACCCAGGGGTTTTTCACACAGAACATGCTTGCCCGCATCCAGTGCAGCCAGCGCGGCCGGTACATGGAAAGCGTCTGCGGTGGCAATGATGATCGCCTCCACATCCGGATCTGCAAGCATGTCTTCGTATCGGTTGTAAGTGCGCTGCGCATTGTGTGTGACAGAAAAGCGATGAAGCAGATCCTCGGCGATGTCACAAATGGCAAACAGCTGGGTGTTTGCCCCTTTTGTTACGCTCTCAAAGTGTCCCGCCTGCGCGATGGGGCCGCACCCCAATACACCAACCCGCAGCAGTTGTTCTGCTTTCTTAGTCATCTGATAGTCGCATCGCGCACAGAGCCATTCGTTGTTGACCAGTCTTTGTGAACCAACGCGCTTTGGCAACAAGCCTCCCCGATAGATTGAGATTTAGTATAGCCATCTGAAAATATCGCGACTACGCTACCAACAAGCGTTGGTCGGAGGAGGTCAGCGTTGAAACGTTTTTTGGGAGGAGAACAACGATGACTATCCGTAAGACTACACTTGGCTTTGCGGCTGCAGCCGCTGCATTTGCCAGTGCCATGCCGGTTTCCGTAGCCGCCGAATTTGATGGCGTAACCGTCAATATTCTGACGCGACCCGGCTACGTTATTGCTGGCCGACTGGCCGAGCGAGGCGTCGAATTTGAAAAGGCTACCGGCGCCAAGATCGTCGTAACCGAAGTGCCGTTCGCAGAAATTTTTCCAAAGATCCAGAATGATTGGTCGACCGGAACAAACTCTATTGACGTGGGCGTGTTCGCCGCTGGTTGGGGTGTTGAGTTGGACGCAGCAGGTCTTCTGGAGGACCTCGATCCTTATATCGCAAAAGACGACAAGATCGACATGCAGGACATCGCGCCCTACTTCCGCGAGTTCGGTCAGAAGGTTGGCGGTAAAACCAAACTGCTGATGGTCGATGGCGATTTCCAAATGGTCTACTACCGCAAAGACGTCTTGGAAAAGGCCGGTCTTGAGCCACCCAAAACTTGGGAAGACTATTTGGACGTTGCCTCGAAAATTCACGGCCAGGACATGAACGGCGACGGTGAGGCCGACTTTGGCTCGTGCATCTTTAAGAAGCGCAACGCTCAGTCATACTTCGCGGTGCAAACCTTCGCCGCCCCCATCGTACAGACCCAAGGCACGGCCCAAGGCTTTCATTTTGACAATGCAACGATGAAGCCGATCATCAACAACGCAGGCTGGAAAAAGGCTTTCGAGCTTTACAAGGAGACCGGAAAATACGGCCCGCCAGAAGAACTCAATATGGACATCGGCGACACCCGCGCGATCTTCAAAGCCGGCCGTTGTGGCCTGCTGGTTGAGTGGGGCGATCCAGGCCCGCTGCAGTTGGACGACGATGCCAAGGCGGTCAAGGGACTTATCTACGCCGTAGCCGCCGTTGGTTCTCGCGAAGTGCTGGACCGGGAAACCGGTAAACTGGTGCCCGTAACCAAGGAAAATGCACCCTACTCCGTGGATGGGATCAACTACGCACCGTTCGCCGCATTCGGTGGATGGGCTGGGGCGATCAACGCCAAGGCTGACCAAAAGACCAAAGACGCGGCTTACGCCTTCCTGTCCTATATGAACCAGGCAGCCCAGTCTTCGGTTGACGTGACCATTGGTGCAACAGGCTATAACCCGTACCGCATTTCTCAGCTTGCCAGCCCTGATCTCTTCATTAAGGCAGGTATGCCCAAGGAACTTGCCGAAAACTATATCGGTGCGATCAACGGGGCGTTGGAAAACCTCAACATGGCCTCCGACATGAAGATCCCGGGCGCGCAGAACTACACCGGCGTCGTTCTCGACACGCAGTTGGCACGTTATCTGGCTGGTGAAACAACCGTCGAAGAGGCACTGCAAGCCATCGAAGAAGGTTGGGAAGAGATCACCGAAGACTTCGGGCGCGAGGAGCAAATCAGAGCGCAAGGATTGGCCCTCGGCTCCGGCCAGTGATGATCTAGTCCCAATGATAAACCGCATGCGAACAGGCCAGCCGGAGTTAATACCGGCTGGCCCAGCTGTTAACGACCGTTTTCGTGAGTGGCTGGACCGTCACTCGGGCACGTTTTTTATCGCGCCAGCAGTCACGCTGATCCTGATTTTTGCAATTCTGCCCACCGTCTACTCAATGGTGTTCGCGGTTAGCCGTGTGCGATTTACCGGCGAAGGTCTGACATTTCGATACGTCGGCTTCCGCAACTTCGCTAAACAGCTTTTTGGAAGCGATCAGGTCCATTTTCTTGGACGAACCGAACCTGCCAGCATTTTTGGCACGATCTTTTTCGTGCTGGTGACC
>JBCBYZ010000149.1:0-7167 GCA_039815595.1 Pseudomonadota bacterium
AGCCGCGCTGTTCCAGTACATCAACGGCTTCTACAACAGCCGCCGAAGGCACTCAGCAATAGGAGGAATGGCACCCATCAAATTCGAACAAAACACGAGCTAAACGAGAACCGGATGCGGAAATAAAACGGGACAAGTCCACGGCCTCAAAGAAGAAGGGGCTGTGGATGGGCGGCAATGTACCGCTTGGTTACGCCGCCAATGGACGGAGCCTGGCAATCGTCAAGAGCGAGGCTGCCACCGTGCGGATGATCTACGATCTTTACGCCGAGCGGGGAACGGTCACGGCTACAACAGTCGCGGCCCGAAAGCTCGACCTGCGATCGAAAGTGCGGGGCGGTGGGAGAGGCGGGATCCCGATGGGACGGGGACACATACATGCGATCCTGAAGAACCCTGTTTATGCAGGTCGCATTCGCCACAAGAAGCAGGTTCATCCTGGACAGCACGATGCGATCATCGAACCGGACCGCTGGGACGCTATTCAAACACGATTGATGAGCGAAGCGTGCCGGCAGCGTGGTAAGCTTGGTGCAGACCAACATGCCGACAGCAGCTCTTCACCCAACCGATCGATGCTAGCTGGCAAACTGTATGACGAGACCGGGGATCGCCTTACCCCGAGCCATGCCAACAAGAAGGGGCGGCGGTATCGCTACTATGTGTCGAGCCGCCTGATTGCTGGAGGCGCGAGGGAGGGCTTCAAGGCCGTTGATGGCTGGCGTCTGTCAGCACCGATGCTGGAGGATCAACTCGCGCAAGCGATCCGCCGCCACGTGCAGAGTAACGTCCTGCCCGCCTGCCGCTGCCATGCCACCATCGCAGAGGCCGAGTCGCTCAGTCGCCGGTTCGATGATCTCTGCGCCGGGTCGACTTCAAACAAGATCTTCCTGGCCTGCATCGCGCGCGCAGTCATCACACAGGGCCGTATAACCATCATGCTCGACGACGCCGAAGTCAGCCGGTTACTCGGCGTACCTGAGCATACTGTCGATGCCGATCTGTTCCGCATCGAAGAACCCTTCACCATCCGCAAGCGCGGGGTTGAGGCGAAGCTGATGATCGGGAGCGGGACATCGGTTGCAAACAGCGATCCTGTCCTGATCGACAATCTGGCAAGAGCTGCGATCTGCCGTGAAGGGCTGAGGCAGGGCAGGTCGTTGAGCGATCTGGCAGCTGAACAGGGACTGTCCAACGCCCGCATCAAGCAACTCCTGACGATGGCGTTCCTTGCTCCGGGCATCGTTGCTGACATCGTTCAAGGTGTTCAGCCTGTCGCCCTGACCAGCGAATGGCTCCAGCGCAACGGGCTTCCCGATGACTGGCAGGACCAACAACGCATCGTCGGTGAGTTGAAATAAGCTGCACCCCGCAGGTGACGACACAATCGCGGATGCATCGACACCGACCGGCTGAAAATTCATCGTGCGATAAATATCTGAGCTTTGTTGTGCTTACAGAGACTTATGGGAGGGTGCCAACTGCCATCTCAGCACGCGCTACGATCTAGCATTCCACCAAACTGGTAGCGCCGAATTGGCGGACAGAGACTTCTGCGCATTGATGTCCAGTTATCGAGCGCACCAAGCGTCTCTGTCCGCGCTCACCTCGGCAAAGCCCCGGAAACGGCGACGTTTTTCCGGCGAGACCCGGTAGGGAAGGTTTGTGCGGGGTTGCTGGCTGGGGAACCTGGATTCGAACCAGGACTAACGGAGTCAGAGTCCGTGGGTCTACCGTTAACCTATTCCCCAACGTGGCGCTATTTCGGCGCTGAGGTGCAATAGGGTTTCGCAGGGGATGGGTCAAGGTGCGGTGCCTACAGTGGCACTGCCTTTCCGGATACAGTCGCCAGAAGACGGCCAAAAGTGACGGGTTGGCCAGCTCCCAAGGTGGTGATAGTCTAAAAAAGACAACGTAACACGCGCCCTTTTTCTTATGCCTTGTTCAGCCGTTTGAACGCTGGATGTGTACGGATGGGGGTGCCGAGGTAAGATCCGTGTCCGACACTGCGTCGGGAGACAGTGCTCCCAAGGGAGCCGGATCGGAAGGCACGGGCCAAAAGGGTCCGGCACGCACTGCCAGCCCTCGAAAAAAGGGTGGCAAGAGATGGCGACCCAAAAGGCGGAAACCGTCTTCAAAGGGTGGAAATGATGGTGCCGAGAGCGCCGTGCAACCGCCATCTGAGGCAGGCCAACCGATCGGCTTTGATAAGCCAGATGCGTCCAACACCCCGCGCAAGCAGGGTGACGCCCTAAACACGCGCTCAAACGCCTCTGGTGACGGCACGCGGGGTCGACAACATGGGCAGTCGGATCAAACCAGTCAGCGCAGTGACGATGCTGCCAGGCGATCAGACGGGCGGCGTCGTGGTAAGCGCTGGCGCAACCGTCACAAAAATCAACAAAAGAACGCCGGTAACGCCTCAACAGTTAAGCCGTCTGTAGACGCCGACATCGTTTCCAAGACATCCGGAAATGGTGTCTTAACCGGTGATGGCCATTCGAAGCAAAACTCTGACAAACGCCGTCGGACCCGCAGGCCCAACCGATCCAAACAAGGCGATAAACGCCACGCAAGAGCTGACGTAGGTCATGGATCAAACGGTGGCGTGCAACCGCTCGATCCGGCCAATGCACCACAGCCTTCTGTTTCTCAAAACGCCTTTGTTGCGCCTGCCATCGCTCACAGCAAAGCCCCACCCGCCTATGCCGCGCTCGATCTTGGCACCAACAATTGCCGGCTCTTGGTAGCCACGCCACAGCAGCCGGGCCGGTTCCGGGTCATCGACGCGTTTTCTCGAATCGTCCGTCTGGGTGAGGGGTTGGGCGCAACGGGCCGTTTGAGCGATGCCGCCATGGACCGCGCGGTCTCCGCCCTGCAAGCCTGCGCCACCAAACTCAAAAGCCGCAAAATGAACGGCGTTCGATTGATCGCCACCGAGGCCTGCCGCCGCGCCACCAATGGGGCAGACTTTCTCGACCGAGTTGAGCGCGAAGCGGGATTGAAACTGGAGATCGTGGATCGGGAGACCGAAGCTCGTTTGGCCGTGGCAGGCTGCGCGTCTTTGGTAGACCGTGAGGCACGCGGCGTGGTTTTGTTTGATATTGGCGGCGGCTCGTCCGAGCTGGCTTTGCTCGATCTCAACAAACGAAAGCGTCATGATCTGGGGCCAGCGATGATCTCTTGGACATCATTGCCCCTAGGGGTTGTCACGTTGTCTGAAAAGCATGGCGGTGGCCGTTTGGTCACGCAGGACGTCTTTGACACGATGGTGGATGAAGTGGCTCAGATGATTGCCGATTACGAGGGTCGCGACGCGCTAGCCACCGTGTTCGAGCGTGGCGAGGTGCACCTGCTTGGCACGTCCGGCACGGTGACCACCTTGGCGGGTATTCACCTCAACTTGCCAAAATATGACCGGCGCAAGGTGGACGGTGTTTGGATGTCGTCGCGCCAGGTCACCCGGATGATCGATGGTCTGGTGGCCATGGGATACGAAGAACGGGTCAAAAACCCCTGTATTGGTCATGACCGCGCGGACCTCGTTTTGGCGGGTTGCGCTATACTCGCTGCCATTCAGCGCACATGGCCCTGCCAGCGCTTGCGGGTGGCTGACCGGGGCCTGCGTGAAGGTTTGCTGACAGAAATGATGAATCGCGACAACGCATGGGTCCGGCGCAGCGGCGGTGCAAGTGGGCGTCCGCACTCTAAACTGCCGCACAAAAAACGGGGACACGGGCCGCAGGACAGGAGCCAGCGATGAGCAAGAAATCGGGAAAAGGCGCTGGTGGTGGTGCGGGCCGGCCGGGCGGCGGCGGTCGCGCGTCCGGCGCTAGCCGTGGTTCCAACATCCGCAACATGTATACGAAGGTAAAGACAGCGCGGGGGCGTAAATTGTCTTCTACCCTGTGGCTACAACGCCAACTCAATGATCCCTATGTGCAAAAGGCCCGTGCGGACGGTTACGCGTCCCGTGCCGCCTATAAACTGTTGGAAATCGATGAGCGGTTTCAGTTGTTACACCCCGGCTTGCGGGTCGTTGATTTGGGCGCCGCTCCCGGTGGTTGGACGCAGGTGAGCGTTGCCAAAACGGGATCAATTGCAGACGACATTCGGGTGGTTGGCATCGACTATCTGGCAATGGATGACGTGCCAGGCGCAACGATCCTTATGAAAGACTTTTTGGATGACGATGCACCTGACCAATTGATGGCGGCTCTTGGTGGGCACGCACCCGATTTAGTCTTGTCGGACATGGCGGCTCCCACCACCGGTCACCGCCGCACAGACCACATTCGCACCATGGCGCTGGTGGAAGTGGCTTTGGATTTCGCGCTTAAAGTGCTGCGGCCGGGCGGGCACTTTCTGGCCAAGACCTTCCAAGGCGGCACCGAGGGGGAATTGCTGGACCTGATGAAGCGTAACTTCCAGACCGTGCACCATGTCAAACCCCCGGCCAGCCGGGACGGTTCTGTTGAGCTCTATTTGTTGGCACTGGACCGTAAGGCTGCGTGAGGAGTTCACCTTGGTCAGTTCAGGGCCGCATTCGGTCTTCACCACAAAAACGTGAGGTGCTTTGTTTTGATGGGTTGGTTTTGCGCATTTATTTCCCAGTCGCGCCCAAACCGCGACATAGTTTCAAGCGTAACTCAGTGAGCGATCTCGTTTTAAGCCCCAATCGGAGAAATAGTTTATGTCTTCCACCCAAAAATCCAGTTTGATCGCGAACCGTAGGACCGTGCTCAAAACCGCCGCACTGGCTGCAACTGCTTTGGCTACGCCGACGGTTATGACCCGTGCAGCATTCGGCAAAGCTGACATGCTGGGCGCAACAGCTCCGGCCTTCCAGCGCTTCAAATTGGGTGCCTACGAAGTGACCGTGATCGCAGATGGCCAAGCCGTCCGCGAAGGGCCGCACCCTCTGTTTGGTCCCAATCAACCCGCCGAAGATGTTGCTGCGCTGATGAAGGAGAACAATCTTCCCGAAACGCAGGTGGCTTTGCCGTTCACGCCCGTGATCGTAAACACCGGCGAGGAGTTGGTTCTGTTTGACACGGGTAACGGCGCCGCCCGCCGCGCGGGTGGTGTCGGTAAACTGCGGGCTGCTATGCAACTGGCCGGTTACACGCCGGAACAGATTGATGTTGTCGTGATCACGCACATGCACCCGGACCACATTGGCGGCATGATGGAAGGTGACACGCCCGCATTCCCCAACGCCCGTTACGTAATCGGTGAGACGGAATACAATTTCTGGACCGACACCGCACGCGCGACAGGACCAACCGAAGGCTTGCACAAATTGGCCATGAGCAATGTTGCGCCGTTTGCCGAGAAGGCAACGTTTATCGGGGACGGCGCGTCTGCAGTGTCCGGTGTGACCGCTGTGTCCAGCTTCGGCCACACGCCGGGCCACCTGTGCTACATGATTGAATCCGAAGGCAAGTCGCTAATGGTAACGGGCGATATTGCCAACCATTTCGTCATTGCGTTCCAAAAGCCTGACTGGGGCTTTGGTTTTGATGCGGACAAAGACGCGGCCAGCGCGACACGGCGTAGAATCTTGGGCCAGTTGGCGAGCGATAGGGTGCCGTTCATCGGTTACCACATGCCGTTTCCTGCTGTCGGATACGTTGAACCCATGGGCGATGCCTTCCGCTACGTGGCGGAGAGCTATCAACTCGATCTGTAAGAAGTCCCTCGCATTGAAAACACAGATGCCACCGGATTCTGCCAAAGCGCAGGATCCGGCGGTTTCGTTCAAGGGCTTCTATTGATGAAGCAGGCGAAAGACCGAAACTGACAACGAGGACGGAGTGTCCAAGGACCCGTTTGTTTTGACAACGCCGCCGCCATCAGCAGCACATCTTCACAGACTGCTAACCCGCTCCGGTTCACGCATTTTTGCCGCTTGTTCCGCCGCACGGGCTTCTTCTCTGGCCCGCTCCCGCGCTTCGCGCCTGCGCTGAAACCACCTCCTCAAGGGGCTTTTGACCGGTTGAGTCTGCTTGGTCGGTTCTGCGATATATTCAGCCTTGAAAGGCTTCGAGGTGAAAATCCCGTTCGAAACAGTTGGGTCCGGCTCTGTATCTTGAGTTTGCTCTAGAGATGCCGTTTGCGTTGGGACCGTTGGCTCTCTGCTGCTTGGCTGCGCCCGCTCACGCCGACGCTGGAACCAACGTCTCAGAGGGCTGGACGTTGCTTGGGCCGGCTTTGATATTGTGTCTTCCGATGCGGGCGGCTCCGGTGCCAACGCCACTTCGGTCTTGATCGCGGCTGGTTTTTCTGCGTTTCGCTCGGCCTTGACCACGACCGTGCTGGCCGGTGCCTTCTGTAAAATTGCCGGCTTTGTGCTGGCTAGAACAGTCTCAGCCCTGTCCATTTCGGTCTCGCTCTGACCAGCACTGGTCACCTTCACCTGCGATGGCGCCCTCGACAACAATGGAGTGACCATCGCGATTGCTGTCTCGTCAGACGTGGCCTTGAGAGGCACCGACACCGGTGGAGTATTCGAAGGGGTTGGGGCCGACACTGCTGCCTTTGGCTCACGCGCTCTGGTGACCAACGCTACCCGGGTGCTTTCAGACGCTTTCAGGGCTGTAGTGGATTGAGAAGTTCGCGCATCAAGAGTGGGGGCTTCGATCGTCACAATCTGCGAAGGTTCTGCAGTTATCGTCTTTACGGGTTCAGCAAGACGGGGCGAGGTTTGATCCACAGCAGCCATCGCGACCGTTTGTGTCTTCGGCGCGCGCTTCTCGATTGCTGGTTTCGTCCGTGCCGCATTTGTGCTGCCGGTGACGACGGCATCCGTACCGTTCGCATCTGCGGTCGTCACAACGCTTTCGGCCGGCATTAAAGCTGCGATGTCAAAGCTGGGTGCTGGCGCTTTCGCAATAAACTCGCGCGTCTTTTGACGTTTTTTGAGTTCATGATGTTTCGCACGCAGCCGTGCCACCAGCGTTTTACGTTCTGGCTTCGCCCGCGCCACTGCAGTCCTCTTAGGTGCCTTGCCCGAGTTTAGTTTGGCAATCATGGGTGCAGAATCGTACAACCGGTCCGGTGCCCTGCGGCCTTTAATATGGACGACCTTGTACCCTTCACGATCCAACCGGCTCAAAAGCTTTGGCAAAGCCTGAGCCGTGCGCCGTTGAATATCGTGCATCAGGA
>JBCBYZ010000156.1:0-6728 GCA_039815595.1 Pseudomonadota bacterium
CCGACATGACCAATCATCTGTTTGATGGATTGATGCGCTTTGCTCACGACGACGCGCAATTTGCTAAAATCCCGTCCCCGGTGGAGGGCAAGCCGGATCGGTACTACAGCTACCGCCATGTAAGAGACGTATCGGCGCGGTTTGCGAACCGCCTGGTTGCACTCGGCGTGCAGCCGGGGGATCGCGTGGCGGTGCAGGTTCCCAAAAGCCTTGAAGCGATCATGCTTTACTTGGGCACCGTGCGGGCGGGGGCGATCTTCCTGCCACTCAACACGTCCTACACGGAAACTGAAGTGCGGTACTTTTTGGAAGACGCGGCACCTGCACTTTTCGTCTGCGACCCCAAAGACAAGAGCGCCTACCAACCCATGACCGAGGCGTTGGGCATCGCGCTTGAAACCATGGGCGTGTGGACCGATCCCGACACGCCTGCTGGCAGCATGACCGATCTGTCCGATGATCCCAGCACCGAGTTTGAGGACGTCCCCCGGGGACCGGATGATCTGGCGGCGATCCTCTACACATCCGGTACGACCGGACGCTCGAAAGGCGCAATGTTGAGCCATCACAATTTGCTGTCGAACTCGATTTCTTTGAAGGAGTGTTGGCATTGGTCCAGCGATGATGTGCTGCTGCACGCCTTGCCGATTTTCCACACCCACGGCCTGTTTGTTGCCACCAATGTTACGCTGCTTGCAGGGGCATCGCTCATCTTTTTGCCTGGCTTCAACCCAGACCTACTTTTGCGACATATGCCGGACGCCACAACGCTGATGGGGGTTCCAACCTTTTACACCCGCCTCTTGGACGATGATCGTTTCACGCACAAAGGCGCGGCCCATATGCGCCTTTTCATTTCCGGCAGTGCGCCCCTGCTGGCGGAAACCCACGTTCAGTTTGAGCAACGCACCGGCAAGCGTATTTTGGAACGCTACGGCATGACTGAAACCAACATGAACACGTCCAACCCCTATGACGGTGAACGCCGGGCGGGAACCGTGGGCTTTCCCCTGCCGGGCGTGAGCCTGCGCGTGGCCGATCCGGAGACCGGTGCCATACTGCCGGACGGCGACACTGGTGTGATCGAAGTGAAGGGCGACAACGTCTTTTCAGGCTATTGGAATATGCCTGAAAAGACGGCGGAAGAGTTCCGCCACGATGGTTTCTTCACCACCGGTGATTTGGGTCAGGTGGACGCCGATGGCTATGTCACTATCGTTGGCCGCTCCAAGGACCTGATCATCTCCGGCGGCTACAACATCTATCCCAAGGAGGTGGAGTTGCTGTTGGATGAGCAAGAGGGTGTGTTGGAATCCGCCGTCGTCGGCGTGCCGCACCGTGATTTTGGTGAAGGCGTGGTGGGCGTGATCGTCCCTTCCTCAGACGCTTTCGACCCGGCCAAAACGCTGGAAGCGATCAAGCCGCTTATGGCCCGCTTTAAGCAACCCAAACGGCTGCATGTCTCGGACGCGCTTCCCCGCAACACGATGGGCAAGGTGCAAAAAAACGTGCTGCGGGAATTGTTGAAAGACATATTTGCTGAAGGTTGATTAACCCCAAGCGCAGAGCGCGGATTACGCCGCACCTTGCTTGATGAACGTACCGTTTTGCAGATCGCGAACGGCGGTGATGAGTTCCTCGCGGGTGTTCATCACGATAGGCCCGTGCCAGGCGACCGGCTCTTTGATGGGTTTGCCGGATACCAACAGGAACCGAATGCCCTCCGGCCCCGACTGCACCGTCACTTCATCGCCCGTTCCAAACCGCACAAGAGTGCGATTGCCGGACAAATCGCGGATGTTCAACTCTTCGCCCATGAACTCCTTTTCCACTTTCACACCGACCGGGTTGGAGGCATCGCGAAACGTGCCGGATCCGGCAAAAATATAGGCAAATGTACTGGAGTAGGTGTCCACCGGCAGGACCTTGCGGGTGTTCGGCGCAACCGACACGTCGAGGTAAAGCGGGTCAGCCGCAATCCCATCCACCGGGCCGGACTTGCCCCAAAAATTGCCGGTTATCACCTTCACTCGGGTGCCGTCATCATCGATGATTTCGGGAATGTCGCTGCCAGCAATGTCTTGGTAGCGCGGATCGGTCATCTTCAGGTTGGATGGTAGATTGGCCCAAAGCTGAAATCCGTGCATCTGACCGGATGCGTTTCCGCGGGGCATTTCTTGATGCATGATACCGGAACCCGCCGTCATCCACTGAACCGACCCTGCCCCAAGCACGCCGCGATTGCCGAGTGAATCGCCGTGCTCCACCTCGCCTTCCAGAACATAGGTGATGGTCTCGATGCCGCGATGGGGATGCCACGGGAATCCCGCCTGATACTTGGCCGGATCATCGTTGCGAAAATCGTCCATCATCAAAAACGGATCACAAGGGTTCGTCTCGTCAAATCCGAAGACGCGGTGAAGGTGCACGCCAGCGCCCTCCATGGCGGGGACAGCTTGGCTTTCGGAGACAACAGGTCGGAAGGTCATCGGATTCGTCCTTTCGATGGCATGATCGTGAGCCCGGTTTCGACAGGTGGTCGAACCACATGGTGCTCAAAAGATCACTTGATACGCCGATACGGGTCGGCTCTTGTGCCGCAAAACGTGTTGCGGAACGGGTCGTTTTTCAACTGCGCAGGTGTGCATGTTCGGTTTGCACCTGTGCGGGGACAAAGCTTCGCTTGGCCCCATTCCCATTCGATTTCTTGACAAGCTGTCGCACTTCCTGTCCCTTCACTGTCCGGTCTGCGGGGGAAGCAAGCGGGCCATGACCGAGTTCTGGGAGGGACGGTTGGCAGCTATCAGCGCAGTTTTAAGCGTAATCACACGCATTAACACCACAGTGTTGGCGCTTGGGCGCACGATTGGGTGGATCGCCATGATGGCCATGGTGGCGATCATCTTGGCGCAAGTGTTTTTTCGCTACGCCCTCAACAGCGCACTGCCCTGGCCGGAAGAAGCGGCACGAGCCCTGATGATCTGGATGATGGCGCTGGTGGCGCCGTCTGCCTATCGCTGGGGCGGGTTTGTTTCGATTGACCTGCTGGCGGATGCATTGCCGCGTATGGCGCGCAACCTGCTTTTGCTTGCGATCTTTGTTCTGTCACTGATCGTGCTGATCATCATGCTGGGGCACGCGTGGACACATTTCTCATCGCCCATACTGTTCAACTCATCTGGCCTCAATCGGTTGTTGCAAGACACCGGCATCAATCAGGCCTTCGGCACCAATTTCGAATTTCGTACTTCATACATTTATCTGGCCATGTCGGTGTGTCTGGCGCTGATGATCGGCGTGTCAGCAGAACTGATCTTGCGTCTGTTGGGCCGCATAGCCGCTGGGGAAGACGCCTTCCCCACGCCGGACATGCCCGCCGCGATGGGGAGCGAATAGATCATGCTGACCCTGTTTTTACCGGTCTTTCTTGTTCTGCTGCTGATCGGCGTACCGGTCTTTTTTGCCATGTTGTTTGCGCCCGGCGTGATGCTGTGGCTCAACGGGCAGGAGCGCGACATAGCGCTGATGTACCGCAACATCTTCAACGGCATCGACAACGGTGTTTTGCTGGCCATTCCGTTTTTTATGCTGGCCGGCGAATTGATGAACAAGGGCGGGATCACCGAGCGGTTGGTTACGTTTTCCCAAGCCATCATCGGCTCCGTACGGGGTGGCTTGGCACAGGTGAACATCCTGTCCTCCATGTTGTTTGCCGGCATGTCCGGTTCGGCCGTTGCGGACACATCAGCACTGGGTTCCATGCTCATCCCGGCCATGGAGAAAGAGGGCTATACCCGTCGGTTTGCGGCGGCGATCACGGCTGCGTCTTCCGTCATCGGTCCGATCATTCCGCCTTCCGGCATTATGATTATCTACGCCTATGTGATGGAGGTCTCCGTGGCGGCGCTGTTTGCTGGCGGCATAATTCCCGGTCTTCTGGTGGGTGTGGGGCTGATGGTGGTGACCCGCGCCATGGCCAACCGATACGACTTCCCACCCGCCAAGCGGGTCATCAATACGGGCTTGGAGATCGACTTTAGCGAAAACTGGATGGCCCGCATCATCGCCCGACTGTTGGTCTTTGTGCTGCTGTGGGCTTCGTTGCGTTCTTTCTTGCCGGTGGATGGTGAAGGATCATTGACGGTGGTCGGTTGGGCGGGAATCGTCGCCTTGATCGCAGTGACCGAAGGCATTTTCCGGCTCTTGCGCATGATCATGTCGGACGAGTTTCGCATCGTCTCCAAGCGCGCTGTGCTTCCTCTGCTCACGCCCTTGATCATTTTGGGGGGCATTTTGGGGGGCGTGGCTACACCGACGGAAGCCTCCGCACTGGCGGTTGCCTATGCCTTGCTGCTCGGCCTGTTCGTTTTGGGCACGCTGAAAACCAAAGAACTGCCCGCAATCTTCACCAAGGCAGCCATCACATCATCCGTTGTTTTGCTGCTCGTGGGTGCAGCCATGGCGTTCAAGACGGTGGTGAGCCTGTCCTACGCCGCAGAAAATCTGGCAGCGTGGATCCTCACGCTCACATCCGATCCCTTGATGCTGCTTTTGCTCATCAATTTGCTTTTGTTCATCGTGGGCATGTTTTTGGATGCCGGTCCGGCCATCATCATTCTTGGTCCGATCCTTGCTCCCATCTTCATCAATATGGGCATCGATCCGGTGCATTTTGCGATGATCATGTCGGTAAACCTAACCGTTGGTCTGGCCACACCACCCATGGGGTTGGTCCTTTTTGTGGCGTCCTCAGTCTCTGGCGTGAAGGTGGAGACGATCTCCAAAACCATTTTGCCTTTCTTGGCGGTGGAAGTGTTTGTAATCTTCTTGATCACGTATTTTCCGGCCATTTCTCTGGCGATCCCATCATGGTTGGGCTTCGTCCAAGACGCTGATTTGCTCGGGCCAATTTTGCGACCGTTTTTTAGTTGAACAAATTGACGCAGACCGCTTCCGTGGTAGGGTTTGCGCCAAGGGGTGCGGACAGCCGTGCTCTTGAACATGGGAGGAACTGAATATGAAAAAAGCGCTCAAAACGCTTGGCGCAGCCGCGCTTGGCCTGGGCTTGATGGCGGGCGGTATTTCGCAAGCCATGGCAGCAGACTTCACTCTGCGCGCCACCGCAAACTCAAACGAAAATGACGAGGATTATGACGGCCTTGTCGTCTTTAAGAATTTCGTTGAAGCCGCATCCAATGGCAAAATTGCTGTTGAACTGTTTATCGGTACGCAACTTTGCTCCAAGGGCGCAGAATGCCTGCAGGGCGTGGCCGACGGTTCGATTGACGTATACATCTCCACATCCGGTGGTGCTGCAGGCGCGTTTCCTTACGTGCAGGTTCTCGATCTGCCCTACCTGATGCGTGATGACCGCGTTGCGGAAGCTGTGATGCAGTCCGACTTCGTGCGCACCATCCGCGACATGGCGCTGGCCGATTCCGGCGACAAGATTCGCCTCATGACCATCGGCAACACCGGTGGCTGGCGCAACTTCGCCAACACAAAGCGTGTTGTGCAAAAGCCGGAGGACATGCAGGGCCTGAAAATCCGCACCGTTGTGGCTGACCTGCCGCAGGAGCTTGTGAAAGCCCTTGGTGCTTCTCCAACGCCAATCCCATGGCCTGAACTCTTCACATCGTTCCAGACCGGTGTTGTGGAAGGTTCCAAAAACGGTATCACAGACATTATGGGCATGAAGTTCCCGGATGCCGGTTTGAAATATGTGACGCTAGACGGCCACGCTTACATGGGCGCGCTGTGGTGGATGAACAACGACAAGTTCAAATCCATGCCCGAAGACATGCGCCGTGTTGTCGTCGATGGGTTCTATGCGCTGCAACAGGCCACGTTTGCTTCGCCAAAGCGCAAGTCGATCAAGGCCTATGAAGACTTTGTTGCAGGTGGCGGTAGCCTTTATGTGCCGACACCGGCTGAAAAGGCTGCGTTCAAGGCCGCTGCTTCACCCGTGTATGACTGGTTCAAAACCAACGTCAAAAATGGCCCAGCCGCTTTTGACGCCCTTGTTGCCGCGTCTGATGCTGCCGCCGCAGCCATCGATGCTGCCGGTGCAAAAGACCTGAACTAAGCGTACTCCTGATCGCTGACATAGAGCGCCGCCCGGTCCGTCCGGGCGGCGTTTTTTGTTTGCGTCCACTGAAGCCACAGCTGTAAACAACTCCACACCCAGTCAAATTCCCTTCCCCGTGTCACACGCTTGTCATTTGGACGTCCCACCGGACGACTAGGCTTTTGAACCGTGGGGATTGAGTCGTTGTCTAACAGCCAACCAGACACCCTCAGTTTCCGCACGATCTTCATTTCCGATCTGCATTTGGGCACCAAACGGGCGCAAGCAGAGATGGTGCTGGAATTTCTAAAACACACCGAGGCTGAGAAGATTTATCTGGTTGGCGACATCGTCGACAACTGGGCATTGCGGCGCAAATGGTTTTGGTCCCAGTCCCATAATGACGTCATCCAGAAGCTGCTGCGCAAAGCACGTAAGGGCAGCGAAGTCGTCTACATCCCTGGCAATCATGACGAGCAGTTTCGCGATTTCGCTGACCAGTCCTTCGGACACGTCCGCGTAGTGCTACAGGATTTACACAGGACGGCGGACGGAAAAACCTATCTCATTTTACACGGGGATGAGTTTGACGGCGTGGTGATGCACCACAAGTGGCTCGCCCATTTGGGGGACCAGGCCTACGAGTTTGCCGTCAACATGA
>JBCBYZ010000095.1:0-13038 GCA_039815595.1 Pseudomonadota bacterium
AATTTGGCAGCGACGCTTCTAGTTTTTGGGAAAGATCGGTGATCACAGTCTTTTACCATGAACACAATCCCCACCCCATCCGGCGGATGATGGACACGGTGGATGGAGCCGATAAGTTCATTCGCCCCTACCTCTACCAAGAGCTTTTTCGCACGATGCGCTTTCCCGAAGGCACAGCGATTTTTACCGATACCGAGTATCTGTCCACTTTGCAGATGGACGTCATCGCGGGGGTTGAGTCAGCCCTCATGGCAACAACGCCGGATGCGAGGATTATGAACCGGCCCAGCGTGGCGTTGGAACGGTTTGCCCTGTTGCGGGCGCTCAAGCGCGCCGGATTGTCGGACGTGGAAGCGGTACGGCTGGACAGTGGCGACCGACCAACGCGGTATCCGGTTTTCATACGATCAGAAGTTGGCTGCTACGGCCCGGAGACGGGTTTGCTTGAAACACCGGAAGCGCTGGAAGCAGCGGTCATGGCTCTGCCGGGTCAAAACCAGCCGCTCAAGGGGCGCATTGCGGTTTCCTACGAGGCACAGGCGGACCAGCACGGCATCTATCGAAAGTACGGCATGCTGCGCATCGGTGACCGGCTGTTTCCGCAACATGTCATGTTTTCCAAGAACTGGATGATCAAAGCCTCCACCATGGGTTTTGACGAGGCATCGATTGCCGAGGAACTCGACTATGTGTTCACCAACCCACATGCGGATCTTCTGCGCGAGGTGTTTGACGTAGCTGGATTGCAATACGGGCGGGCGGACTACAGCTTTTGCGACGGGAAGTTGGTGGTCTATGAGGTGAACAGCAATCCCACACTGCCCAATCGCCTGAATGTGGGCACGGAGCGTCTGGAGCGGCGCAAAGCCGTGCGGGTGCTGATGAACGAAGCGTTTCAAGCCTTATACGACGGCAAAATCAAAACCCGCTGGCAGACAATCCCCCATGTCGAGGACTCCTACAGGCTTGTGGAACGCAACAATTGGGGTGCGTTGCGGCGCTTCATCTGGCGCAGACACAGGCACCGGTCCAAGCAAGCGAGGAAGTCCTAATCTGGGTCGCTTTAAAGCCCGTTTACAGGGACTTTGAGCACAGGATTGCCCGCGTCATCCTTGGGCACTTCGCCCGCCCGCATGTTGACCTGTAGCGAAGGGATAATCAGGCGGGGCATCTTAAGTTGAGCATCGCGCTCGGTGCGAAATTTGACAAACTCTTCGCGGCTGCGCCCGCCGCCGACATGAATGTTGTTGGCGCGCTCTTCACCCACCGTCGTCTCGCAGGCAATCTCGCGGCCGCCGGGGCCGTAGTCGTGGCACATGAAAAGGCGCATACCGTCGGGCAATGCCAGAATTTTTTGGATGGAATCGTAGAGTTCTCCCGCGTCTCCGCCGGGAAAATCCGCCCGTGCAGAACCGCCATCGGGCATGAACAGCGTGTCGCCGACAAATGCCGCATCGCCGATGACGTGGACCATGCAGGCGGGTGTATGGCCCGGAGTGCCGATGACAAAGGCTGTTTTATTGCCCAGCGTATAGGTGTCACCATCATCAAACAGACGATCAAACTGCGATCCGTCGCGCTGGAACTCCGTGCCTTCGTTGAACACTTTGCCGAACGTGTCCTGCACCACCATGATACCGCGACCGATACCGATCTTGCCGCCCAACTTGTCCTGAATGTAAGGCGCTGCCGACAAGTGGTCTGCGTGAACGTGGGTCTCAATGATCCACTCCAGTTTGAGCCCGTGCTGTTCCACATAAGCGATCAGAGCGTCGGCGTGTTCAGACGTGATCCGTCCCGCGGCGTAGTCGATGTCCATGACGCTGTCGATGATCGCGCAGGCTCCTGTCGCAGGATCGCTGACCACATGGCTAAACGTGTTGGAATCCTCGTCAAAGAACGAACGCACCGTTGGACGGAATGTCATTTCAACCGGATAGCTCATATCTCTCTCCCTTTTTGCACGTCCTATCTAAGCACGGCTGTCACCGGACGGCGATGGGTGTACCAGACCCCGGCCCGATGCGGCCAGTTTCGCAAGCCACATGCCAGCCAACATCGCAGGAATGAATGCGAGGGTTCCTGGCGCCATCAAGGGGACGGCTGCAATGGCTGGCCCTGGACA
This sequence comes from Pseudomonadota bacterium, assembly GCA_039815595.1. GTDB lineage: Bacteria > Pseudomonadota > Alphaproteobacteria > Rhizobiales > Rhizobiaceae > Pseudahrensia. Next base: position 2,126 of record JBCBYZ010000095.1, read on the forward strand.
GAAGCCTGACAATCCCCATCCGACGCCAAACGTACTGGCCCCCGTCAGCAAGCGGCTGTCAATCTGACTGGCGGTTGGCCACTGAAACACATCAGCAAAAAGCGGCTTAATCTGTCGACCTGCCAACCAGAAACCCGGCATGGCGATAGCGATAGCGCCCCCCATCACGAAGGCTAGACTGGGATCCCATGTGCCAAAAACGTCGAGAAAGTTCTGGACCTTCGCCGGGTCTGCCATTCCCGAAACGATGAGGCCGATGCCAAAGACAAGGCCAGCCAATAGTGCTGCCATTACTGAACCGAAGCCGTTCACAATCAAGCTCCCAATCCGAAGTAGCCGCTGCCGTGGCGTAGCACCAAGACCGTTGCAAAGGCGGTGGCCATGAAAGTGAGTGTCGCGACCAGTGATCTGGGTGATAAACGCCCAAGTCCGCAGACGCCATGCCCACTGGTGCAACCGCTGCCGAAAACCGAGCCAAACCCAACCAGCAGTCCGGCCACCACCAGAAGGCCAGTGTTGGATGAGACGGTCTGCTGCGGCAGGCCACCCGTCGCCAGCGCGAAGAGCGGGGCGGCTAAAAGCAAACCAGCCACGAACGCCACGGATACGGTCACCCCATTTCCGACTGGCGGCAGTATGCGAGACACAAGACCGCTGATACCTGCGATGCGACCGTTCGCCAGAAACAGCCAGATCGACGCTGCCCCGATCATCAACCCGCCGATAGCGGAGGCAATGGGCGTGAATTCTGTTTCCATTCTCAAAAAATCCCATTCGGCAAACCGTTCACGCAGATGCTTTGCGCGTGACGTGGGTGGTGCAAGCTTGTGCTGTGCAGATCTATATGCAATTATTCGCATATGCAAGATATGGAATATAATGCCACTCGGGCCGCCCGAACCATGGCCATGCTGAGCCATCCGAAACGATTGCTGATCCTGTGCCATCTGCATGATGGTGAGCGCAGCGTCACCGATCTGATGGGGCTTTTGAACATCAGCCAAACCGCCTTGTCGCAGCATCTGGCGAAATTGCGGGGCCACAACCTGGTACAAACCCGGCGGGACGCCCAGATGATTTATTATTCCCTGCAAGGGGACGAAGCCCGGGTGTTGCTGGCCGCATTGTACACTCTGTACTGCGGGCCAGACGCGTTAAACGAAGACGGTTCACGCGCGTCCATCGCGGACACATCTCAATACTAAACTGTGCTCTCAAGAGCCAAATTGCGGAAAGTCCAGCAGCCGCTTGCAACGCTAGGAACGGCCTTGCAAAGTGAACCTCCATACGAGGAACTGCGCCGTGTCACGATTAGTCTTTACCAAGCCATTTACCCAGCAAGAGCCGATCAGCGAGCAGGCGATTGAGCAGGCGGTGGCGGTGCTGCGGTCCGGAAGGTTGCACCGCTACAACACGCTGGGGGACGAGGCCGGACAGGCCGCCGATCTTGAGAGCGCGTATGCGACCTATCAAGAGGCGGATTATTGCCTTGCCCTCACCTCCGGCGGAACCGCCATGCAAATCGCGCTACGAGCCTGCGGAGTGAAACCCGGCGATGCCGTTGTCACCAACGCGTTTACACTCGCGCCCGTGCCGGGGGCCATAGCAGCCGTTTCGGCCAGACCGGTCTTTGTGGAAACCACCGTGAATCTCACCGTGGATTTGGATGATCTCGATGCGAAACTGGAAGCGTCCGGCGCCAAGGTTTTCATGCTGTCCCACATGCGCGGGCACATCGCCCCCATGGAGAGGCTTTGTGAGATCGTAGCCAAACACGGGGCAGTGCTGATCGAAGACTGTGCCCACACGATGGGCGCGCGGTGGAACGGCATCCGCAGCGGCAACTTCGGTACGGCGGCCTGTTTCAGCACCCAGACCTATAAACACATGAACTCAGGTGAAGGCGGGTTTTTGACCAGCAACGACCCAGACCTGATGGCACGCGCCACAGTGATGTCCGGGTCTTATATGCTATACAATCGCCACGGCGCGGGCCCATCCGAACCGCATTTTGAGCGGGCGAGACTTGAAATGCCCAATTGTTCATCCCGCATGGACAATCTGCGGGCGGCGATTTTGACACCACAGATCGAGACACTTGACACCAATATAGATCGTTGGAACGCACGCTACAGAAAGCTGGACGATGGATTATCCGGCGCGGCGAACGCCACGCTCACGGAGCGCCCGCAGCATGAGCACTATGTGGGATCGTCTTTTCAGTTCTTAGTTCCAGAAGACACAAGCGATGAGGATGCTCGCGCGCTCGTCGCCCGCTGCGCCCAGCGTGGTGTGGAGTTGAAGTGGTTTGGAGACGCCAATCCTGTCGGCTTCACGTCGCGCTATGACAGTTGGGAATATGCCGAAGCGCAAACTCTGCCATACACGATCAAAGTGCTACAGCGGATCATGGACCTGCGCGTGCCCCTAAGTTTTTCAGAAGACGATTGCGGCCTGATCGCGCAGATTATTCGTGAGGAGTTGGCCGGGATTTGACGGTTGCTGCAGGGTGCGCAGCAGGCTGAAACACCATCGCGCGCCCAAGTCTTCGTATCCTTCTCCCGCAAGGGGAGAAGGAGAGTGCACGACCCAGAAACAGGTTCTAGAACAAGCCTTCGATCAAGCCGTCATCGTTGAGCATGATGGCTTCCGCAGACGGTTTGCGAGGTAGGCCTGGCATGGTCATGATCTCCCCGCAGATCGCCACGACGAAACCGGCTCCGGCTGACAAGCGTACTTCGCGAACCGGCAGAGTGAAGCCTGTCGGCGCACCGCGCTGATTGGGGTCGGTTGAGAACGAGTACTGCGTTTTCGCCATACAGACCGGCAGATTGCCGTAACCAGCCGCTTCCCACTGCGCCAATTGATCGAGGATTTTTTGATCCATGATGGCGCTGTCGGCGCGGTAGATCTTTGTGGCGATGGTGTTGATCTTGTCTGCCAAACCCATATCGTCTGGATACAGCGTTTGGAAATTGGCGCTGTCCCCGTCAGCAATTTCCGCAACGCGGGTCGCCAAGTCCTTGATCCCTTCGGAGCCTTTTGCCCAGTGTTTGCAGAGGATCGCTTCCGATCCTTGGCTCTCCACATACGCCTTACAGGCTTCCACTTCGGCGTCCGTATCGGTGACGAAGTGGTTGATCGCAACGACCGCCGGAACGCCGAAACCTTTGATGTTCTCAATGTGGCGGCCGAGGTTTGCACAGCCCTGCTTCACGGACTCGACGTTCTCGGTACCCAGATCATCCTTCTTCACGCCACCATTCATTTTCATGGCGCGGATCGTCGCGACGATCACAACAGCGGACGGTGCAATGCCCGCCTTGCGACACTTGATGTTCAGGAACTTTTCGGCTCCCAAGTCAGCGCCAAACCCCGCCTCAGTGACAACATAGTCTGCCAGCTTAAGCGCAGTCTTGGTGGCAACCACGGAGTTACAGCCGTGGGCGATGTTCGCGAAAGGTCCGCCATGGACGAAGGCCGGATTGTTTTCTAGAGTCTGCACGAGGTTGGGCTGCATGGCGTCTTTCAACAGCACGGTCATGGCACCATCGGCTTTTATGTCCCGGCAATAAACGGGGGACCGGTCCCGGCGATAGGCAACGATGATATCGCCCAAACGGGACTGCAGATCATCCAAGTCCGACGCCAAGCACAGGATCGCCATGACTTCGGAGGCCACCGTGATGTCAAAGCCGGCCTGTCGCGGGAACCCGTTTGGCACGCCGCCCAAGGACGTGACGATGTCGCGGAGGGCGCGGTCGTTCATGTCCATGACCCGACGCCACACCACACGGCGGGTGTCGATCTCAAGCTCGTTGCCCCAATAGATGTGGTTGTCGATCATCGCCGACAGAAGATTGTGGGCCGAAGTGATGGCATGAAAATCACCTGTAAAATGCAGGTTCATGTCTTCCATCGGCACGACCTGCGCATAGCCACCGCCGGCGGCTCCACCTTTCATGCCGAAGCAAGGGCCAAGCGATGCTTCACGGATGCAGACAGCGGCCTTTTTGCCGATGGCGTTGAGGCCATCGCCGAGGCCCACGGTTGTGGTGGTTTTGCCCTCACCGGCGGGCGTTGGGTTGATGGCGGTTACTAGGATCAATTTGCCATCGGCCTTAGAAGCCTGTGCCTTGATAAACTCGGCAGACACTTTTGCCTTGTCATGGCCATAGGGCACCAGATCAGCGGCTTCGATGCCAAGTTTTGCACCGATGTCCTGAATGGGCTTTTTGTTGGCTTCGCGGGCAATTTCAATGTCGGTCTTGTGGGCCATCGGGCAACACTTTCTTGTGGTGATCGGGGACGAAAAATCTGGGGCGTTTGCGGTCAAGGCGGTGGGTGTGTATCGCGCAAATCCACGCGTCATCATGCGACACAATTGCCGCACTCATAGTGCCACACTTGCACATCTTCGCCCTCCAGCGTCGCAGTTGCGTCGTGGCTTGGCTCACACGGGCGCGGACAGCTTCAGAGCTTGGTTTGTCCCACACTGCCGGAGGCGAAGACCTGCTCTACGCGGTCAGCATCGTAGCCAAGCATTTCGCCTAGAATTTCAGCCGTATGTTCGCCAAGCAAAGGCGACCGGGTCACCTCATTGGGGCTGTCTGACAAGCGGATGGGTGAACCCACGCTGAGGTAAGTACCCCGCTGCGGGTGATCAACTTCGACCACCGTACCGTTGGCACGCAGAACGGGATCATCCGCAATGTCTTTCATTGACATGACAGGACCGACCGGGATGTTGAGCGGTGAGCAAATTTCCATCACTTCAAATTTCGTCCGCGTTGAAGTCCAAGCCTCGATGGTCTCAAAAATGAAATCCAAGCGTTTGACGCGTTGGGGAATGGTGGCAAATTCGGGATCGGTTTTCCACTCCGGCTTGCCGATGACATCGCAGACGCTTTCCCAGGCGGCGGCTTGGATCACAAAATAAGTGTATGCATTTGGATCGGTTTCCCAGCCCAAACACTTGAGCACGCGGCCTGGCTGACCACCCCCGGAATCATTGCTTGCACGGGGCGTTGCTTCGCCAAAGGGTATGCCCCGGCTGTGCTGTGTGTATTCCGGCAGCGGACCTGACGCGAGGCGCTGTTGGTCGCGCAATTTCACACGGCACAGGTTGAGCACACTGTCTTGCATGGCCGCATCGACCTTCTGCCCCCTGCCCGTTTGCTCACGCTGGTAGAGCGCGGCGACAATGCCCAACGCCAAATGAAGACCTGTGCCCGCATCCCCCACCTGGGAGGCTGTCACCAAAGGCAGACCATCCAAATCACCCGTGGTGGAGGCGGACCCACCCACGCATTGGGCGACGTTTTCATAGACTTTGGCGTGTTCGTTGGGGCCGGGACCAAAACCCTTGATCGACGCCATGATCAAGCGCGGATTGATCTCGTGGATGCGCTCCCAGCCAAACCCCATCCGGTCCAGCGCGCCGGGCGCAAAATTCTCCACCAGCACATCACAAGCCTTGATCAGATCGGTGAGCACCGCTGCACCGGTCTCACTTTTGGTGTTCAACTCAATGGAGCGCTTGTTGTGGTTGAGCAGCGTGAAATAGAGGCTATCGACGCCCTCCTTGTCCATCAACTGGCCGCGGGTGGCGTCCCCCGTGCCGGGCCGTTCCACCTTGATGACGTCCGCGCCCAGAAAGGCCAGCATCTGTGTACAAAACGGGCCCGACTGGACGTGGGTGAAGTCCAGAATTTTGACGCCTTCAAGAGCTTTCATAGATGTGTTCAACGCTGCCATGGGACCGGTTGCTGCGTTTTGGCGGATAAGCTTGGCGGTGGCAATTCAAAGGTTTGGGGGTGGAGGCTTGGGAGTTTGTTCTAAAAACCCGAATTCCTATTCAGCAGCCACAACAGTTTCCGGCACTTCATCCTCAATCGCCAATACACGACAGGCAGAGAACTTGAACTCAGGGATCTTCCCATACGGATCAAGTTGCGGATTGGTCAGCACGTTAGCCGCCGCCTCCACATAGGCGAAGGGTACGAACACCATGTCTTCCGACACCGCACGATCCGCTCGGGCCATGATTTCGATCGCGCCGCGCCGCGTTTCGATTTTCAACATCTCTCCGGGCTTCACACCGAGTTTGCGCAGTGTCTTTGGATGCAAGGACGCATTTGCTTCCGGCTCCGCCCAATCCAAAACCGAGGCGCGGCGGGTCATGGAACCGGTGTGCCAGTGTTCCAACTGACGACCCGTTGTCAGGATCATAGGGAAGTTTTCATCGGGCGCTTCCGCAGGCGGGCGCACGCGGGCGGGGGTGAATTTTGCGCGACCGGCACGGCGGGGGAACCCGTCCCCAAACACCACGGATTTGCCCGGATCGTCGGGGCCTGAACATGGATAGGTCACAGCGCCTTCGTTCTCCAAACGCTTCCACGTGATGTGATGCAGAGAACGCATGGACATTTTCATCTCATCGAAAATCTCGCGCGGATCATCATAGTCCCAATCCAGGCCGATGCGACGGGCCAGATCGACGGTGATGCGCCAGTCTTCGCGGGCTTCGCCCGGTGCGTCCAGCGCCTTACGGCCCATCTGCACCTGCCGGTTGGTGTTGGTCACCGTACCCGTCTTTTCCGGCCAAGCGGATGCGGGGAAAATGACATCGGCAAAATTGGCGGTCTCATTGAGGAAAATATCCTGCACCACCAAGTGATCGAGGTTGGCGAGAGCCTTGCGGGCGTGTTCCACATCGGGGTCGGACATGGCCGGGTTTTCACCCATGATGTACATGCCTTTGATCTCGCCGCGATACATGGCGTCCACGATTTCCACCACTGTCAGGCCCGGCTTGGCGTCAATCTCCACACCGTCCCAGATGTGGCGGAACAGCTCGCGCACCTGCTGGTCACCCACGCTTTGATAGTTCGGCATCACATGCGGAATCAGCCCAGCATCGGACGCGCCCTGCACGTTGTTTTGGCCGCGCAACGGATGCAGACCGGAACCAGGACGGCCAACATGGCCGCACAGCAATGCCAGTGAAATCAGGCAACGGGAGTTATCCGTGCCGTGGATGTGCTGGGATACGCCCATGCCCCAAAAAATCATGGCCGCTTTGGCATTGGCAAAGCCCCGTGCAACCTCACGCAGGGTTTCAGCGTCGATGCCGCAGATGGGGGCCATTTTTTCCGGCGGGAAGGCGCGGATGTGATCTCGGAACTCAAAGAAGCCTTCGGTGAAACCTTCGATATAGTTTCGGTCGTAGAGCTTTTCTTCCACGATGACGTTCATAATGCCGTTGAGCATCGCAACGTCGGTGCCGGGACGGAACTGCAACATGTGCTTGGCGTGGCGTTTCAAGCCCTGCCCGCGCGGGTCCATGATGACCAGCTCGCCACCGCGCTTTGCAAATTGCTTAAAGTAAGTCGCCGCCACCGGATGGTTTTCGGTTGGGTTGGCGCCGATGATGATGGCGTAATCCGCGTTTTCAATTTCGTTGAACCCCGCCGTTACGCCACCGGAGCCCACGTTTTCCATCAGCGCGAAGACGGAGGATGCGTGGCAAAGACGGGTGCAGTGATCGACATTGTTGTGGCCGAAGCCCTGGCGGATCAGTTTTTGAAACAGGTAGGCTTCTTCATTGGAACACTTGGCTGAACCGAAGCCAGCCACCGCCTGCCCGCCATCGTAGGAACGAATATCGACCAGTCCCCGCGCGGCAACGTCCAGCGCCTCGTCCCATGTAGCTTCGCGAAAGTGCGTCCAGGGGTTGGACGGATCGACGTTCAAACCTTTTTCCGGCGCATCGTCACGGCGGATCAAAGGCTTGGTGAGCCGGTGGGGGTGTGCCGTGTAGTCGAAGCCGAACCGGCCTTTCACGCATAGGCGGCTCTCATTGGCCGGGCCGTCCACACCATCCACCCAGGCGATATGGTCCTTACCGTCCTCGTCTGCCTTGATCTTGAACGACAATTGGCAACCAACGCCGCAATAGGGGCAAACGGATTTCACTTCACGGTCGAAGGCTTGGCTGTCGCCCACCTGATTTTCGTCCACCGCCGCCGCCGGCATCAATGCCCCTGTGGGACAAGCCTGCACGCACTCGCCGCAACCCACGCAGGTGGACTGTCCCATGGGATCATCAAAATCGAAGACGATTTTCGCGTCACCACCACGACCCGCCATGCCGATCACATCATTGACCTGCACCTCGCGGCAGGCGCGGACGCACAGGTTGCAGTGAATGCAGGCATCCAGATTAACACTCATGGCCAAATGGCTGGCGTCGAGCAGCGGGATCTGATCCGGCTCCTTGGCGGGAAAGCGACTTTCCGTGACGCCCTGCATGTCGGCCATGTTCCAAAGATGGGACGACTGATCGTGCGCCTGTTCTTTGGCCGGTTGGTCCGCCAGCAGCATTTCCACCACCATGGCGCGGGCCTTGGTGGAGCGGTCGTTTTGGCTGTTCACCACCATGCCCGCTTTGGGCTCGCGGATGCAGGAGGCTTGAAGCGCGGGTTCGCCTTCGATCTCCACCATGCAAGCGCGGCAATTGCCGTCGGCCCGATAGCCGGTGCCGTCTTTGTGGCAAAGGTGCGGTATGAGCGTCCCTTCGCGCTTGGCAATCTCCCAGATGCTTTCGCCAGGTTGGGCGATGGTCGGTTTGCCGTCGAGGGTGAAAATGATGGGGTCACTCATGACAGGCTCACGATCCAGATTGCGTGCCGACTTCATCGGCAAAGTGTTTCATGGTCAGGCGAATGGCATTGGGCGCGGCTTGGCCAAGACCGCAGATCGAGGCATCCGCCATGGCGGTGCACAGTTCCTCCAAAAGCGGCTGATCCCACGTGTCGGCTTCCATCAGTTTGACCGCCTTACTGCAACCCACGCGGCACGGCGTGCACTGTCCACAACTCTCATCCTCAAAAAAGCGCAGCATGTTGAGCGCGGCTTCCTTGGCGCTGTCTTGGTCTGACAAGACGATAACCGCCGCCGACCCGATGAACGTGTCATGCGGTTGCAACGTGTCGAAATCCAACGGCACGTCGTTGAGCGTGGCGGGCAGCAGGCCGGAGGACGGGCCGCCCGGCTGATAAGCCTTAAACGTGTGGCCGTCCAACATGCCGCCTGCGGCTTCGATGATGTCCAGGATTGTGGAGCCTGCGGGGAGTTCGTGGACGCCGGGGGATTTCACGCGGCCGGATACGGAGTATGACCGCAGACCGACGCGACCGTTCTTTTCTACCGACGACAGGATTTGCGGGCCTTCGCGGCAGATGCGGGCCACCCAGTGTAACGTCTCAACATTGTGGACCAGTGTCGGGCGGTTGAAGATGCCCACCTGCGCCACAAACGGCGGACGATGCCGTGGCAGGCCACGTTTGCCTTCGATGGATTCGATCATCGCGGATTCTTCGCCGCAGATGTACGCACCTGCACCGCGACGCAGGTCGATATAACCCGGCTCGACGACACCGGCTGCCTCAAGCGCAGCAATTTCATCGGCCAAGATTTTCAGCACCGCCGGATATTCGTCGCGCATGTAGATGAAACAGGTCTGCGCCTCGACGGCCCACGCGGCGATCAACATGCCTTCCAAAAACAGATGGGGTGTGCGCTCCAAATGGTAACGGTCTTTGAAGGTTCCCGGTTCTCCTTCATCACCATTAACGGCGAGATAGCGCGGGCCGTCTTCTGCCCGGACGAAGGACCACTTTTTGCCGGAAGGGAAACCGGCTCCACCGAGTCCGCGCAGACCGGATGCCAGCACTTTTTCTTGCACTTGATCCGGTGTTTCGCTGCCGCCGCGCAGGGTCTCTAACACTTCGTAACCGCCGTCAGCACGATAGGCGTCGAATGCCTGATAAGTCGGCATACGGGTGTGGGTGTCGCCTGCGTCTACAGCAGCTTTTGTGTTCTGAACCGTGGCGTGGTCGATGTGGTTGTGGCCCAGTTCCAACACCGGTGCTGTGTCGCAGCGGCCCATGCAAGGTGCGCGGACCACCCGTACTTGCGATGCGTCCAGACCATCTTTCAAACCCTGCAACAGCGTTTCAGCGCCCGCCAATTCGCAGGCAAGAGAATCGCACACGCGTATCGTCAGCGCCGGCGGAGGTGTCTCGCCTTCTTTGACGACATCAAAATGCGCGTAGAAGGTCGCAACTTCGTAGACCTCAGCCTGAGCCATGCGCATCTCTTCAGCCAGTGCCCGCATGTGCGGTGCGCTCAAATGGCCGTAGCGATCCTGAATGAGGTGGAGATGCTCGATCAACAAGTCACGGCGGCGGGGCTTGTCGCCCAAAAGCTCGCGGACTTGCGCCAACGCGGCATCGTCCAACTGACGGCCCTTGGGCGTGGTCCGACCTTTGCCCTTGCCGGATTTCCAGACGCCCGGCTTTGCACCCTTTTCCCCGTCGGGAATGCCGCCGAGCTTGGTATCAATAATGCCCACGAAACAGGCTCCCACTCATTCGCTGTCGGCACAGTGTGCGCCAAACGTGCCCTTTAACAAGGGCGGAAATGCGCGATGAATTGTGCTTTAAGCGACGTGTTGCAAGTACCAGCCTCCTCGACAATAACATGCCAGGGGCGCAACGCCTTATGGGCGCACAATGTGATCGCGTCGGCGGCACGGTTTTGACGGTGCAAATGGGGGTCAGCGACTATGCTTTTGGGATGTATCGGGGATGATTTTACCGGTTCCAGCGACCTCGCCAACACATTGGCGAAGGAAGGGATGCGGGTTGTCCAATACACGGGCACGCCCTTGGAACAAGCCTCGGACGAGGTCGATGCCGGGGTTATCGCGCTGAAATCCCGCTCCATCGATCCCAAGCAAGCCGTTGTGCAATCGTTAGAAGCGCTGGCCTGGTTAAGGGCGCAGGGCTGCACACAGTTTTTGTTCAAATATTGCTCGACATTTGATTCCACCTCGGACGGAAACATTG
>JBCBYZ010000118.1:0-10408 GCA_039815595.1 Pseudomonadota bacterium
CTGCGTTCCCGCGCCGATGGAGACGATGGAGGCATGCGGCGGGTTGATGATGGACGTGAACTCTTTCACGCCAAACATGCCCAGGTTGGACACTGCCGTGCAGCCGCCTTGGTATTCGTGCGGCTTAAGTTTCTTGTCCCGCGCCCGGCCGGCCATGTCTTTGATCTCAGCTGAAATGACTGAAAGCGTCTTTTCTTCAGCGCGCCGCACGATGGGTGTGAACAAACCATCATCCACGGCAACCGCCACGCCAACATCAGAGTGCGCATGGTAAAGCCGGTCGGTGGACGTCCAAGAGACATTGGCTTGCGGCACGGCCTTCAACGCCATGGCCATGGCTTTAACGACGAAATCATTGACCGACAATTTGTAAGCCGGCTTACCGTCACCATCCTTGGGCGCGGCGGCGTTCATTTGCGATCGTAGGGCCAAGAGTGCATCGATCTCGGCTTCCATTGTGACGAAATAAGCTGGGATCGTTTGAGCCGATTCCGTAAGACGCTGAGCGATCGTTTTGCGCATACCGTCATGCGGTTTAGCTTCAAAAGCACCCTCTTCAAACAGGGCACGCACAGCGTCGTCGGATGGACCCGTGGCCATTTGCGGCGCAACAGTTGGTGTTGCAGAGGCAACAGACGAAGCAACCGTTTGCGAAACCGTGCCCGAGGCCATGGCAGCGTCAACGTCGGCTTTAACAATTCGGCCGCGGGGTCCAGAACCCGTAAGCGAAGCAATTTCAACACCGTTTTGCTGCGCAATGCGCCGTGCCAATGGGGATGCAAACACGCGTTCCCCGGACGGCGCAGGCGCTGGTGCCGCTGGTGCAGCAGAAGGCGTGGACGGAGCGTAAGTTTCCACTTTGGGCGTTTCTTCGGCGGCTGGCGTTGCCGGTGCCGCAGCATCCGGCACCGCACTCACATCTACGTTTGATGCATCTTCGCCATCTTCCGCCAAGACAGCGATCACTGCATTGACTTTCACGCCTTCTGTCCCGGCATCCACCAGCAATTTGGCGACCGTACCTTCATCCACCGCTTCCACTTCCATCGTGGCTTTATCGGTTTCAATCTCGGCGATCACATCGCCTGCAGAGACTGTATCGCCCTCTTTAACGAGCCATTTGGCGAGATTGCCCTCCTCCATCGTGGGGGAAAGGGCTGGCATGGTGATCTTGATGCTCATTCGTCTGCCTGTTGCTCGCTATAGGGTTCAACGCTCCACGACCGGCTGTTCAGCAGGCCTTGGGTGATGGTGATGACATTGTCTTGCGCGGGAATAGCGTTAGCGACCGCGCGAAACAGAGCCGCTTCGTCCACCGCGGTTTCAATTGCCTCGCTGGGTGTTAGCGCGCGACCAACCCAGCTTTCCAACGCGGAAAGGGCAATCGCGACCTGATTTTGACCCGATGGGATGACGACAGCCTCCCGCATCCGGTCCCACTCCGCGTGGCGTATGTCCAACGGGACCGAAGCCATCATTTATACGTCACCCGGCGGGCGGCTTCGACGACCTCATCGGAGTTCGGCAAGGCAAGTTTTTCGAGGTTCGCTGCATAGGGCATCGGAACGTCTTTACCCGTGATGCGGATCACGGGTGCATCGAGATAATCGAACGCCTGCTCCATGATTTGCACTGCAATTTCCGCACCCACGCCGGATTGCGGGAAACCCTCTTCAATTGTGATGCAGCGGTTGGTTTTTTTCACCGATGCCAGCACCGTTTCCATATCCATGGGTCGGATGGTGCGCAGATCGATTATCTCCGCGTCGATACCCAGTTCGGCCAGCTTTTCAGCCGCTTCGATGGCGTATTTCATGCCGATGCTAAAAGAGACCAGCGTGACGTCCGTGCCTTCTTTGTGAATGCGGGCTTCGCCGATGGGCAGCACGAAGTCTTCCATGTCCGGCACGTCAAAGGATTGGCCGTAGAGAATCTCGTTTTCCAGAAACACAACAGGATTTGGATCCCGAATGGCGGCCTTTAAGAGGCCTTTTGCATCGGCAGCCGTGTAGGGAGACACAACTTTGAGGCCCGGGATGTGGCTGTACCAAGCCGCATAGCACTGGGAGTGTTGTGCACCCACGCGGGCTGCGGCGCCGTTGGGACCACGAAACACCATGGGCGCACCCATTTGGCCGCCGGACATGTAAAGCGTCTTGGCAGCCGAGTTCACGATCTGATCGATGGCCTGCATGGCGAAATTGAACGTCATGAATTCAACAATGGGCCGCAACCCGGCCATGGCGGCGCCAACCCCGATACCGGCAAAGCCGTGTTCGGTGATGGGTGTATCGATGACGCGCTTCGCGCCAAATTCCTGCAACAGGCCTTGGGTGATCTTATAGGCGCCTTGATACTCAGCCACCTCTTCGCCCATGACGAAGACTTTCTCACTGCGCCGCATTTCTTCCGCCATTGCATCGCGCAAAGCTTCGCGGACGGTGGTTGATTTCATCGCGGTGCCAGCCGGGATATCCGGATCATCAGCCACGACCACAGCGACTGGCGCTGCTGCTTGTGCCGGTACAGGTTCAGCGACCGGTTCCGGCGTCTTTGGGGGTGCTTCAGCTTGAGCCTGATCCGGTGACGCTGTTGTTTCAGCAGCGGGCGCGCTTTCACCGTCTTCCAGCAATACGGCAATGACCGCGTTGACCTTTACACCTTCGGTGCCTTCGGCCACGTTGATGGAGGAGATTTTACCCTCGTCCACTGCTTCCACTTCCATCGTGGCTTTGTCGGTTTCAATCTCGGCGATCACATCACCGGCGCGCACTTCATCGCCTTCTTTCACCAGCCATTTGGCAAGCGTCCCCTCTTCCATTGTGGGGGACAGGGCGGGCATCAAAATATCGGTCGCCATGATTACGCCTCCTCGCCAACAGGAAGCAGAATGTCGGTATAAAGCTCCGACGGATCCGGTTCTGGATTGGTTTGCGCAAAGTCGGCTGCTTCCGCCACGACGGCGCGCACTTCTTTGTCGAGCGACTTCAAAGTGTCTTCATCCGCCCAGCCTTTTTCCATCACGCGCTGTTTTACCCGTTCGATGGGATCGTTTTCGGCGCGCATTTTCTGCACTTCGTCCTTGGAGCGATATTTCGCTGGATCAGACATGGAATGGCCGCGATAGCGGTAAGTCTGCATGTCCAAAATAATGGGTCCATGGCCGGAGCGGCACCAGTCAGTGGCCAATTCGCCAGCTGCCTGCACAGCACGCACGTCCATCCCGTCCACTTCGATGCCTGGAATGTTGAAAGAGCAACCGCGCTTCGAAAAATCGGTCAGCGCGGAAGAGCGTGTAACGGACGTGCCCATGGCATAGCGGTTGTTCTCGATGATGTAGACAACGGGCAAGCCCCAAAGCTTCGCCATATTGAAGCTCTCATAGACTTGGCCCTGGTTGGATGCGCCATCGCCAAAATAGGTCAGGCACACATTGCCATTGTCCAGATAGTGGTTGTTGAAGGCCAATCCCGTGCCGAGTGACACTTGCGCACCCACGATGCCGTGCCCGCCGTAGAAATTCTTTTCCTTGGAGAACATGTGCATGGAACCGCCCTTGCCACGAGAGTAACCGCCCTCGCGACCGGTCAGCTCAGCCATCACACCCTTTGGCTCCATGCCACAGGCAAGCATGTGTCCGTGGTCGCGATAAGCAGTGATCACCTGATCACCCTCAACAAGCGCCGCTTGCATGCCCGTAACTACCGCCTCTTGGCCGATATAGAGGTGACAAAACCCGCCGATGAAACCCATGCCGTAAAGCTGACCAGCTTTTTCCTCAAAACGGCGGATCAACAGCATGTCGCGATAAGCGGCGAGCTCTTGGTCTTTGCTAAAATCGAGCGGGCCTGGGGTTTTTGGGGTGGAGGGTTTGCGCGCTGACGAGCGCGCCTTGCTTGCAGTGCCTTGTGATGCCACGCGGTTTAACACCTTCAAACTGGGAATATTGGCGGTCCGAATTTTCGGACTGCATCATACCAGTTTACGCAATTTTACGGCAGAATCAACGCATTCAGCGCACGCCAAAACTGGCATTAAGGCATTGAAAAATATAAAATAAATAAGAATTACTATGATTTATAGCAACTCACTCTTTAGGATACATCAGAACAATTTCATGTGGCTGCGTCATGTTCAATTGGCTGCGCACCTGTTCGTCCACCATGTCCTTTTCCAAGCTTCCGTCGCGGATCAGGCTGACCCGATGTTCAAGCTCGGTGCGGGCTGCGGTTCGCTCCGCAAGATCCTTTTCCAACACAGCAATCTGCTGTTCCATAACAATACGCGCGCGCACACCGTAGTGACCGTTGAACGCGTGAAAGCTGAAATATCCAAGGATCAAAAGCGTCGCCAGCGGCGCGATAAAGCGCGTCATGCTGCGCGATTTGCGACGACGAACTGACATGGTGGTAACCGAGGGTGGGATGTGAACCAGTGGCCAGACCCTGCGCCAGCACGGTTAACGAAGCGTGAAATTGACTGACGCAGTGCGCTTCGTCACGCTCGGATCATGGACGCGCCCGCATAATGCGCCTGCGTCCCAAGGTCCTCTTCAATCCGCAGCAACTGATTGTATTTCGCCAAGCGGTCGGACCGCGACAGGGATCCGGTTTTGATCTGCCCGCAATTGGTCGCCACAGCCAGGTCCGCGATGGTTGTGTCTTCCGTTTCACCGGACCGGTGGGACATCACAGCTGTGTAGGATGCCCGGTGCGCCATGTTCACCGCTTCCAGCGTTTCTGTCAGCGTGCCGATCTGATTGACTTTCACCAAAATGGAGTTGCCAACACCTTGCGCAATGCCGTCTGACAAACGCTTCGTATTGGTAACGAACAAATCATCGCCCACCAATTGGACGCTCTTACCGATCTTGGCGGTCAGTTCCGCCCAGCCGGTCCAATCGTCCTCATCCAAACCGTCTTCGATAGAGATGATTGGGTAGGCCTCGCAGAGCGTTGCCAACTCCGCGACCATTTCAGAGGGAGTGTAAACTTTGCTCTCCCCCTTCATGTGATAGGCGCCGTCTTTGAAATATTCGCTCGCCGCACAGTCGAGCGCGATGTGCACACTGTCGCCGGGCTTGTAGCCGGCCTGCTCAATGGACTTCATGATGAAATCGAGGGCTTCGCGGGACGATCCGATATTGGGAGCAAAGCCACCCTCGTCGCCCACATTGGTCCCGTGGCCTGCCTCTGAAAGTCCCTTTTTAAGCGTGTGAAAAATCTCTGCACCCGCCCGCAGCGCTTCTGAGAACGTGTCCATGCCGGTGGGCATAACCATGAATTCCTGAAAATCGATTGGGTTGTCGGCGTGCTCCCCTCCATTGATGATGTTCATCATCGGAGTGGGCAAAACATGCGCAGTCGGGCCACCCAAGTAGCGGTAGAGCGGCAAGCCCACACTGTCCGCAGCCGCTTTGGCCACCGCCAGCGACGTGCCGAGGATCGCGTTGGCACCCAATTCTTTTTTGTTGTCGGTGCCGTCGATTTCCACCATCACGCCATCGATGGCGATCTGGTCTTCTGCATCCATGCCAACCAAGGCTTCGTAGATGTCGTCATTCACCGCCGCCACAGCCTTGGTCACGCCCTTGCCGACATAGCGCGCTTTGTCGCCATCCCGCAGTTCGACGGCCTCATGCGCCCCGGTGGACGCACCGGATGGCACTGCGGCCCGTCCAAACGAGCCATCTTCCAACGTCACCTCAACTTCAACAGTCGGATTGCCCCGGCTGTCCAAAATTTCACGGGCGTGGATGTCGACAATGGTGGTCATGGGTGGGGTCCTTAAATGGAATCTGGCACGGCAAATTGAGACACGAACGCTCAGGCGTCCTGAACGTTCAAGCGAGGCCTTAAGCCATCAGCGATGGAAAATGAACCGAAGCACCAACGAAATTTGGCGTTTTGATCTTCAAGCCACCATCTTTGCCAACTGGCTCGTGATCACAGCCGCGCCGCGCAGGCGTTTTTCCGGTGTGGCGTAGTCCCGTTGCAGGACAATCGATTGATCCGGCCTGATTTTAGCGAGGCTGCCCTGCTCGCCTATCCATGTGATCAGTTTGGCGGGCTCCGCAAACTCTTTGTTACGGAATTGAACGACCACCCCTTTTGGACCGGCGTCAAGCTTCTCGATGTTGGCTTTGCGGCACAGCGCTTTGATGAAAACGATCTTGAGCAGATGATCGACTTCCTCCGGCAAAGGGCCAAACCGGTCGATGAGTTCCGCACCAAAAGCGTCGATCTCCTCTGCACTATCAAGCTCCGCCAAACGTCGATACAGGCTCATACGCAAGGTCAGGTCGGGCACATAATGGTCCGGGATCATCACCGTAATGCCAACGGTAATTTGCGGTGACCACTTGCCATCAATTTGCGCTTCGCCACCCTCTTTGAGTTCTGCGACCGCCTCTTCCAGCATCTGCTGGTACAGTTCGTAACCGACTTCACGCACCTGGCCGGATTGCTCTTCGCCCAAAATATTGCCAGCACCGCGAATATCCAGATCGTGACTGGCCAGTTGGAACCCCGCACCGAGCGTGTCGAGGGATTGCAACACTTTGAGCCGACGCTCTGCCGTAGCGGTCAGCACTTTGGTGGGCGACAGTGTGAGCAGCGCATAGGCGCGGGTCTTGGAACGTCCCACCCGTCCCCTCATCTGATAGAGTTGGGCAAGACCGAACATGTCCGCCCGGTGGACGATCATCGTATTGGCGGTTGGAATATCGAGGCCGGACTCGACGATTGTGGTGGAGAGCAGCACATCGTACTGGCCCTCATAGAAGGCATTCATCACGTCTTCCAACTCGCTGGCCGCCATCTGACCGTGGGCTATGGCGACTTTGAGTTCCGGGACGTGTTGGGCCAAGAAGTCCCTCCGCCCCTGAAGATCAGACACCCGTGGACAGACATAGAAGCTTTGCCCGCCGCGATAGCGTTCCCTCAGCAGGGCTTCACGGACAACCACAGCGTCGAAAGGCATCACGAAGGTGCGCACTGCCATCCGGTCTACGGGTGCCGTCGTTATAAGCGAAAGTTCCCGCACGCCGGTCAATGCCAGTTGCAGCGTGCGCGGTATCGGCGTGGCGGAAAGTGTGAGCACGTGCACATCGGCCCGCAGCTCTTTCAAACGCTCTTTGTGCTTCACACCAAAGCGCTGCTCCTCATCAATGATCAGCAGGCCAAGGTCTTTGAACTGAATGGACGAGCCCAGCAGCGCGTGGGTCCCTACGATGATGTCCACGGTGCCGTCTTTGATGCCAGCCTTGGCTTCCGCCAGCTCTTTGCTGGTGACCAAACGGGAGGCCTGACGCACCGTGACAGGAAGTCCGTGAAACCGCTCCGCAAACGTCTTGAAGTGCTGCCGGGAGAGCAGCGTGGTCGGGACAACGACGGCAACCTGACGCCCTTCCATGGCGGCCAGAAACGCGGCGCGCAGAGCCACTTCTGTTTTCCCGAAACCGACGTCGCCGCAAATCAAGCGGTCCATTGGACGACCGGAAGCGAGGTCGTCCATCACAGCGTCAATCGCGGTCAACTGGTCTTCCGTTTCTGCATAGGGAAAGCGCGCCGCAAACTCATCATACACACCCGAAGGGGGCGCAATGGGTGGGGTTGCCTTCAACATGCGGGCGGCGGCAATTTCGATCAGCTTGCCTGCCATCTCCAGAATGCGTTTTTTCAGCTTGGCTTTGCGGGCCTGCCAGTTCGCGCCGCCCAGACGGTCCAACTGTACTTCGGTATCGGACGATCCATAACGTGACAGCAGTTCAATGTTTTCAACCGGCAGGAAGAGTTTGTCATCGCCGTGGTAGCGCAGTTCGAGACAATCGTGGGGCGCACCGGCGGCTTCGATCGTGATCAGGCCGTGGAACCGCGCGATGCCGTGATCGACGTGCACAACCACATCCCCGACGGACAGGCTGGACACTTCGTTTAGGAAATCTGAGCCCTTGCGCTTACCTCCGCGCCGTTTGACCAGTCGGTCCCCCAACACGTCTTGCTCGCCGATCACTGCGATGCTGTCGTCTTCAAACCCGCTTTCTATGCCCAGAACGGCCAAGCCTGTTTGACCGGGTCCAAGCTTCTCAACGTCCGCCCAGCTTTCCACCAATGCCGTGCGTGTCAGGTCATGCTCTTCGAGCACTTGGCCTAAACGTTCGCGCGAGCCGGTGCTCCAAGACGCGATAACAACCGTCTTTTTGGCCTCGCGCAGATCGGCGACGTGGTCAGCAAGAGCCGAGAAAATGTTGACATCGGAGGCCGACCGTTCCGCCGCGAAGCTGCGCCCTTGGCGGGCGTTCATAGCCATGGTGCGAATGCCGGATTTCGATTGCCAATCGTCACCGCTGTCAAACGGCGAAGTCGTGACGACATCAAACGATTGGCGAAGAGCGGTGATCGCCTGCGGTGTCATATAAAGGGTGTCCGGCGCAATCGGCTTATACGGTGTTCCACCGTCGCCGCCCGCATTGCGCTCCTCGGCATTGCGCTGGCGTGCCTCATAATGGTCGATAATCTGCGCGCTACGCTCTTCCAGAGCCTCGTCCACGAGGTTGTCGAACACTAACAATGAGCCGTCCAGATAGTCGAACAGGGTTTCCAGCCGGTCAAAGTAAAGCGGTAGCCAGTGCTCCATACCGGCATAACGGCGGCCTTCGCTCACCGCTGCGTAAAGCGCATCATCGGGAGCTGCCGCGCCGAAGCTTTTGAGATATTGCGTGCGAAACCGCGCAATGGTTTCAGCGTCCAATGTCACTTCGCTCATGGGAGCAAGTGTGACCTCTTTGAGCTGTTGGTCGGTACGCTGTGTTGCGGCGTCAAAACTGCGGATCGATTCGACCGTGTCCCCAAAAAAATCGAGACGCACAGGCGCGTCGCTGCCGGGAGCGTAAAGATCAACTATGCCCCCGCGCACCGCAAAATCCCCCGCATCTCGAACCGTGGGCGTACGCTGAAATCCGTTGCGCGAGAGCCAGTCAACGAGCTCTTCCATGTCAAACCGGTTGCCGGGCGCAATGCGCTTGACCAACTGGGCCATGACAGCGCGCGGCGGCACCATCTGCAGCAGGGCGTTGGGTGTCAGCGTGATGACGGTGGGGCGTTCCGGCGGCTCATTGGCGGCAAGGCGAGACAATGCCGCGATGCGACCCGAAAGCACATCATTGCTCGGGGAAACGCGGTCATAAGGCAGGCAGTCCCATGCTGGCAGGTGCAGGACATCGGCCCAAGGCGCGAAAAACCCCAGCGCAGCTTCGCAATCCGCTGCCCGTTGTCCGTCCCGCGCGATGTAAACGATCTGCGCAGCGCCATGCTCTTTTGGCTTTGCAGACGCACGATGTTTGGTCACAGCCTCTAAAGCGGCTGCCAGAATGCGGGCGTCATACCCGTCCGGCACACCGCCAAGGTGAATCGTCCCGGGATCTTCCAGCCAGGCTTGGAAGCGCTTCAGTTCGGCGGTGATCATATTTGGGTTCAATCGCTGAGATGAAATTTGCGAATGCGGCGCACCAGCGCAGTGTCCCAATTGGGTGGGACAGGCACCGTGCCCGAAAGCCATTTATACATGTCCGGGTCCGGCACCTGCATCAGGTTTTCAAAGTCTGCCAGTTGCGCATCGTCCATGTCTGCAATCGCCTCATTGGCGAAACTGCCCAGCACATAGTCCATCTCCCGCATGCCCCGGTGCCACGCCCGAAAGAGCAAACGTTTGCGTTGCGGGTCCAGCCCGGCGCTGCTGCGCATGGTTTCGCTCACCCGATACCTCGTGATGTTGTCGCTGTTTGGTTCGCGCGGCGTTATAGGCGTTGATACGAAGGCTGTCAGCCACCCGTGACGTTGTGTACGCCATTTTGGTGTTGGCACGGCCCAATCCGTGTCTTTTGGCACGGCAGCGCCAGCAAAAAAATGACAAACATAATCAAGCGGCATCGAGGGAACCGGTTCCGCATCTTGCAAAACGACTCAACGGGGAAGTCAGCCATGAAAAACGTAATCCTAGCCATCGCTGCAGGCGCAGCGGCACTGTTGGCAACAGTCAGTGTGAGCACAACCGTTTCAGCCCAATCCTTCCCGCAGGAAGCAGGCTCCTGGGGCGGCAAGGTACGCAGCGGCCCGGGTACGAATTTTCGTCAGGTGGGCAGTCTGCGAAATGGCGACCCGGTCCGTCTGATGCGCGACACCGGTGTGTATATGGGCGATTATCCCTGGTTCGAAATTCAATTCTTCAACGGCAGACGTGGATATAAATGGGGCGGGATTTTGTGCGGCTTTGGTCGCCCAATACCCGGCACATTTCAAACCTGCACGCGGGACAATCGCACCAATTTCAACAATGGTGGCGGCCAATCCACCAACCGTGGATTCCCCGTACCGGCGCAATCGGGTGGCGGCATAGTTCGGTCCGGTCC
>JBCBYZ010000198.1:0-3113 GCA_039815595.1 Pseudomonadota bacterium
CTTCTTGTGGCGGTAACGGCGCATGTCTCAACCGACATTGCAGCAGCGCCGTTCCTATGGGTGATCCCGCTGGCGCTCTTCTTGCTCACATTCGTCTTGGCCTTTGACCGCAAGCCGATCTTTTCGACCGGCACTTTGTCAGCCATCGTGCTTGTCTTGGGGCTTGGATGTTTGGCGTTGCTGAATTTTCCCGGCTACGTGCAGCCTTGGGTGTCACTGCCTGCACACTTGTCGTTCTTCTTTTTCGCGACCCTCTTAGCCCATACCTATCTGGTGGAACTGCGCCCCGGCGCATCGCGCTTGACCGAATTTTATCTTTGGATGTCATTCGGCGGTGTTTTAGGCGGTGCTATCACCACCTTGGTCTCGCCATTGGTCTTCAACCTCGTGCTGGAATATCCGTTGTTGATATTGGCCAGCCTGCTGTGTCGCCCAGCGGTCTATGCGCCGCGCGACGGTGTGGAAACCGCCTTCTACCGCCAGCCGCAGGTCGTGATGATTTGCGCTGCTATGGTGTTGCTGACCGGCTTTCAGATGGTTAGTTCCGCCCGCAGCAGCCTGTTTATCGAGCGTTCGTTCTTTGGCGTTGTGCGCGTTTACTCTGATGAAACCGGACGTTTCAACGTCATGAGCCACGGCACAACTGAGCATGGTGCTGTGCACCGGCAGCAAACCGGAGACCGTCCCACTCCGATCACATATTATCATGAGAGCGGCGGCATGGCCCGGGCGCTGTTCGCGGTGCAAGATCGGTTGCAAGGAAAACCCGCCACGATGGCGGTGGCTGGTCTGGGGGCAGGCAGCATTCTGTGCCACCGCAAGCCTGGCGAGCGCTGGGTGAGCTTCGAGATCGATAAGGCTGTCGTGGACGCCGCGGAAGACAAGTCCTTGTTTCCCTATGTGTCCGACTGCGGCAAGGGCGACCCCATCGTGATCGGCGACGCGCGTTTGACGCTGAAAGATCAACCGGACCACAGCATGTCCTATTTGCTGATCGATGCATTTTCGTCCGATTCGATTCCCGTGCACCTTTTGACCGAGGAAGCTTTCGCGCTCTACCGCTCCAAACTGACCAAGGACGGGCTCCTTACCGTTCACATTTCTAACCGGTATATGGAGTTAGAGTCCGTACTGGCGGCACTTGCGGGCCGTCTCGGTATGGTGGCCCGTCGCGGATATTTCCGCCCGCCGTCCGGTTTGGCTTCTGAAAAAGTTCTGGCCAGCCATGTGGTGGTTCTGGCCAATAAGGAAGCGGACTTTGGGCCGGAGTTTCAACAAGCACCGTGGAAGCCGCTCAAGGACACCGGCACGACGCCATGGACCGACAACTACTCCAATGTTCCCGCCGCTATCATGCGACGGTTTTGGAAGTAGAGTGCGAATTATTTGGCAGTGCGTTGACTTACGACGATTGCGTCACTGCCCGTGTGCCCCGCAAAAATTCGGGAATTTAACTGGCCCCATCCCAAACGATAACCGCGGACCTCTTGGAATAACGCCAGCGACGCCGTAGCAAGAGGCAACAGTCCTCCTTGCCGCGATCCCAATGGCCACCACGATCACACTTCCCCGCCCGGACGACTGGCACCTCCACTTGCGCGACGGTGCCATGTTGCAGGGCATCATCGCTTCGAGCGCCGAGCACTTTGCCCGCGCAATCATCATGCCCAATCTTGTGCCACCGGTTGTTACCGCCGCGGATGCTATCGCTTATCGCGAACGCATTGAGACCGCTCTGAAGGCTGCAATTCCGGGGGGCAATGGGTTCCAGCCCTTGATGACGCTCTACCTGACGGAGAAGAGCGATCCTGATGATGTCGCACAGGCTCACGCATCCGGTCTGGTCACTGCGGTCAAACTCTATCCGGCGGGTGCGACCACCAATTCGGATTCCGGCGTTCGCAATTTTGAAAACGCCATGCCGATATTGGAACGTATGGCAGAAATCGGCTTGCCCCTTTGCGTCCACGGCGAGGTTACCGATGCCGATATCGACATCTTCGACCGCGAAGCAGTTTTCATCGAAACCGTTTTGGACCCACTGCGCGGGCGTTTGCCCGATTTGCGGGTGATCATGGAGCACGTAACGACGTCGGATGCGGTAGACTATGTACGCAGCGCGGATGCCAATTTGGCTGCTACGATTACAACCCATCACCTCATCATCAATCGCAATCACCTGCTGGTTGGCGGCATCCGTCCGCATTATTATTGCCTTCCGGTCGCGAAACGGGAGCGGCACCGTCTCGCCCTTCGGGAAGCTGCAACGAGCGGTGATGTGCGGTTCTTTCTCGGCACGGACAGCGCGCCCCACGCCACCCACACCAAGGAAAACGCCTGCGGGTGCGCGGGTTGTTTCACATCGCTCAACACCATGAGCTTGCTTGCCCATGTATTTGAGGAAGAGGGTGCGCTGGACAAATTGGAGCATTTCGCCAGTCGCAATGGACCGGCCTTCTACGGTTTGCCTGTGAATGACGGAACCATGACCCTTTCAAAACAGAGTGCGCCGGTGCATTTCCCTCAAACCGTGCCAACTGGCGCAGGCGATGTGACGGTGTTTGACCCCGGCTTTGATGTTTTCTGGCGGGTGGAGGCCTAATGATGTTCCAAAATTCCTTTCCGGACCCGGCGACTATCGCTGACCTGACAGCCCAAATGCTTTGGGAAATCGGTGCCGTTCATTTTCGGTCTGACGAGCCTTACACCTTCACCTCCGGGCTCAAGAGCCCCGTTTACATTGACTGCCGGAAACTGATTTCCTATCCGCGCATCCGATCTGCCGTGTCCGATTTTGGCTGCGCCACCGTCATGCGAGCGGCGGGTTTCGAAAAATACGACGTTGTGGCCGGCGGCGAGACGGCAGGCATTCCATACGCTGCTTTCATGGCGGAGCGGCTGGGCCTGCCGATGATTTACATTCGCAAAAAGCCCAAAGGCTTTGGCCGCAATGCTCGCATTGAAGGTGACCTGAAAGAAGGACAGCGCGTCCTGTTCGTTGAAGATCTCACCACCGATGGCGGATCTAAGATCGGTTTTGCTGACGCGATCCGAGAAGCCGGTGCGGAAGTCACCGATACGTTTTCCGTGTTCTACTACGACATCTTCAAAGA
>JBCBYZ010000145.1:0-7815 GCA_039815595.1 Pseudomonadota bacterium
CCGCCGCCACGGGCCTCTATTAGCATCGCAACGCGCTGGATTTTGGCCACGCCGCCCATCAGGCACAGCCGAGCGGTCGCCACTGGCTGGCCCTTTAAGCGACCTAAGAAGTGGATGGCATCGGCATGGTCGTGTTCGTCGATTTCCATATCGAGCGACACGCCCTGCTCTTCCACAAACACGGTGTGGCGGATGGCCAAGGCGGTCTTTATATCGCTTGGCTCTGCAATCTGCTCGATGATGAAATCAGCGCGGGTGGACGTCATGGGAGCGGCTCGTCTTTTGTCGAATTGCGGACACGTTCTGCTGTGTTGTCAGACTGCGACTTGCTGTGGCACATCGGCGGTAACAATTCACGCTAGCCGATGACACCCCATGCGCAAACCACACGATCTGCTCGCCGGTCTTCCTGATGATCTTGAAGAGAAAAAAGCAACGGCGAAGGCGTGGTTTGAGAGCCTGCGAGATCAGATCACGGCGAGCTACGAGGCTTTGGAGCGAGAAGTTGTCGGCCCGTTGAGCGACCAAGAACCCGGCTCTTTTGAGTTCACACCTTGGCAGCGCGACGAGGGTCGCGGCGGCGGTGGCGTCATGGGCATTATGAAAGGTCGCGTGTTTGAAAAAGTGGGCGTTCATTGCTCCACCGTCTACGGCGAATTTTCAGAAGAGTTCCGCAAGCAGATGCCAGGGGGTGCCGATGATCCGCGCTTTTGGGCTTCCGGAATCTCGCTGATCGCGCACCCGCAAAACCCCAATGTGCCAGCCGTCCATATGAACACACGCATGGTGGTCACATCGCGCCAATGGTTTGGCGGTGGGGGCGATCTCACACCTGTTCTTGACGCGCGCCGCACGCAAACAGACCCCGATAGCATTGATTTTCATTCAGCCATGCAACGTGCGTGCGACGCCCACGCGGTGGCGGATTACGCAGAATTCAAGCAATGGTGTGACGAATACTTCCATCTGACCCACCGGGATGAGCCCCGTGGCATTGGCGGCATTTTTTGCGACTACGTCCACTCCTCAGACGAACAGGGTGGCTGGAACGCCGACTTTGCCTTTATCAAAGATATCGGGCTGGAATTTTCCAAAATCTATCCCAAACTGGTGCGCCGCAATATGGAGACGCCGTGGACGGACGCGCAACGCGAAGAGCAATTGGTGCGCCGTGGCCGCTACGTCGAATTCAACCTGCTGCAGGACCGAGGCACGATCTTCGGCCTGAAAACCGGCGGCAACGTGAACTCAATCCTAAGCTCCATGCCACCGGTGGTGAAGTTTCCTTGAAACAACCACGCAGCTCTTTCTGACCCAACGAAACGACCCCTACGCGCACCTACGCTCTAATAATTATACCGATCAGTCCGATTGGCGCGGCCCACGCGGCGGTTTCTGTCTTCGATGATCCGATCATAACGGCTCAAACGTTCATTTGTGACGCGCACATATTCATTGATACGCTTTACATTTCTGCGAACCATTGCCTTGAACTCGACCCCGCAGTTGCACCCTATGGGCGCATTGTAGGTAATTTTTTTGTTGGCTCTGACAAACTTACCCCCCTGACTGCGCACGAGCTTACCCAACTCCGCCCAATTGCGGCGGCTGTTGCCGTAGCGGCAGTTGCGATAACGGTTTGTAATTCGCACGTATCGCTTAGCCCGCTCATTCTCATTTGTACCCAGCCGAGAAATGTTGGGAGGGCGCGTGCAGCTTTTGAAATCTGCAACGTATGAAACAAAGTTTCCCCGCGTCCTTCTATTAGTCCGTGGACGCGAAGCGCTGCCCGGTCGGCGCACCTCCGGCGCGATCGCCACGCCACCGCCGCTGCTGTAACCCAATCGACGAAGACTGCCGGAGAGTCCGCGACCGACAAACAAAAAGCTGCGGTTGCGCGGATCAACTTCCCCGGACTTTATCGAATTGTAAGTCGCCCCCAGCATGTTGCCAGCATAGCGTGATAGGATCCCCAAATCGCGTTGGGTGAGTTGCGCTACAATCAGGCTGCGGCCGTTGGCTCTGTCGGACCAGACACGGGGTCCCAGTCCAAACCGCACCCGTTTCGGCTTCCGCGTTCTGGGTTTGTCATCAGTGAAAAAGAAAGGGTTTTTCGTGGTCAGCAGATCACGGCTCTTGAAACTGAATTGAATATAGTACCGGCCCGTCGCGCTTGAGCGAATGATGCTCAAACGGTGATCGTCCACCTTGGTGTTCGCGTAGCGCCCGTCGATAATACGACCGTCCGGATGTTGCCAACTGATTGTTCCGCGGTATTTCCAATCGTCAACTTCCGCCGCGCTGATGCTTTGCAGCCCTAGAGCCACCATCCAAGACAAAACAGCAAGTGATAACTTGGCAAACATCGGGCCAACTCCGATCCTTTATTCCTGACGTCTATTAAAGCTACTCAAAAAGAAGCCTGTTGCAAGCGCTTAGACGGGTGCCGTAACGTCATCCAACAGGTCTTTCGTCGTCAACTCAAACTGCGAATTGACCCAACGCGTTTCCAAATCGTTCAGGACTTTCGAGACGTCCGGACCCGGTTGAAAACCCAACTGCAGCAGGTCGCTTCCCCGCACAGGAAAAGTTGGCTTCGCCCATTTCATGAGCCATTTCAGGTGCTTTGCCGCCTTCTTGGCCCTGTCACCGTCCGATGCAATCAGCAAGCGAAGTTGCGCTTCCACGGCACTCTTGTCCTGTCCATAAAGCCATTTGTGGAAATCCGGCTTCTTCAACTTTTTGTCAGGCATTGGCGATACGGCCCAAGCCAGAAGACGGTCCCGCACTCTGTTGGGCAGTTTGAGACGCCTGCTCATGGCACTTACGCGTTCGGTGTTGGGAGGGATAATGGCCATTAGCCGCAAGACAGCATCGGGCTGCCAATTTTGCTCTTTTTCGACCCGCACCAAGCCGTGAATCGTATCGATCCCCCAGTTCTCGCTTTCCTCCAAGACAACAGACAGGACCCCGGTTTGGCGCATCCAAAGCAAAGCGCGACTGGGGTCGGGCGCAGCCAGTAGCTTGGACAATTCCTGCCAAATGCGTTCCGCCGACAGGTTGCGCAGTCCGTTTTTCTCCCGCACGCAGGCGCGCAAACCGTCGGCATCGGGCCGGAATGCACCATACCAAGCGAAAAAGCGGAAGAAGCGCAAGATGCGCAACCGGTCCTCGCGGATACGGTCCAGAGCATCGCCAATGAACCGGACTCGCCGATTCATCAAATCATCATACCCGGACAAGGGGTCGAACACCGTGCCATCGGCAGCGCAATAGAGCGCGTTCATGGTGAGGTCGCGTCGTTGTGCATCTTGCGTCCAGTCGGTTCCAAACCGCACTACGGCGTGGCGCCCATCCGTCTCAACATCGCTGCGCAATGTAGTGACTTCAAACGCATCGGCGTCGATCACCAGCGTCACGGTTCCGTGGTCTATCCCGGTGGGCACCGATTTGATTTTCGCTGCTTTCGCCCGTTTCACCACCTCACTAGGTTCCAGCGTGGTTGCGATATCGATATCGCCGACGGGCTCATTCAAGAGTGCGTTGCGGACGGCACCCCCATTCACGCGCGCTTCGCCACCATCGCTCGACAAAAGTGCCAAAACCTTTTGAACAGAGGGTTGGGCAAGCCACGGCTGATCAATGCGCTCAACCACCGTAAAGCCGCTCCTGAACCGTATTGATGATCCCCGCAGTAACGCCCCATATGCGGCGTTCGGGATGCGCAGACGTGTGCGACGCCTTGCTCGAGCGGGCGTAGTTCATCACATAGAAGTGGCGCTCATTGCCCTTAAACATCAGGCTTTCGGTGGTCAGGTTTTCACGATCCATCAAAAAGCGCAGCGGCACCTCAAACAGCTCCGCCACCTCGTCTTCATTGATGGCAAACTGCGGCTCGCCTTGCACATGGGCAATGACCGGGGTTATCGCGTAGCCCGAGCCGGAGTAATACGTCCCCATCGCGCCTAAGACGGTCACGCAATCCGGAGTGAGACCGATCTCCTCATGGGCCTCGCGCAAGGCGGCCTCGATGGGCGTTTCATCGCCATCAATCTTGCCACCGGGAAACGCGATCTGGCCCTTATGGCTGTTCAGGTGTTCCGCTCGCTGGGTCAGCAAAACAGATGCACCGTCGTCTCGGTTCACCACTGCGATCAACACTGCGGCCGGTTTGAAAGGCGTTTCGCGCTCCGCTGGATTATAGTCAGGGTTCAACCGGTGATCGCCGGAGACAGCTGCCAACACATCGGCACGGCTTTCAAACCGCTGTTTCACACGCGCGGTGAAGGCATCAAAACTGTAAAGGTCTGGCGGATTGAGAACGGACGTTTGCAAACCGGCGGTGCTCACGCGCTCTGTTCAGCCAATTGGGCCGCCGGCATGACGGGGAACACACAGCCGTTTGATCGCAGGGCGAACATAGCCTGTCCGTTCACATCAATCTCCTCGCCGTGGTTGATCAGTTCATACATCACGGGCCGGGCCAGCAGCGCCTCGAGGCGGCCACGCACCAAGATATAGGGTTTGAGTTGGTCCGTTTCGCCAACAATATCGAACCGTAAGGGCGCGTCTTCACCGGCCTCGATCAAGTCCCCCACATTGGTTCGGAACGTAATGACCGGCTCGCCATTCTTCTCAGTGTGATTCATCTCCACGGCCACGAAGGGCGCGTCCTCGATGGTAATGCCGACCTTTTCCACAGGTGTTACAAGATAGGTTTTCCCGTCCTCGTCTTTTCGCAACACCGTCGAAAACAGGCGTACGAGTTGCGGGCGACCGATGGGTGTGCCCATGTAAAACCACGTGCCGTCGCGCTTGATGACAATGTCGAGGTCGCCACAAAACGGTGGATCCCACTTTTCCACCGGCGGCAGACCTTTTCCCGCGTGAGTGGCCCGCGCGACCAGAGCTTCCAAAGCGCTTGTGGGGCTGTCGGTCAGTTTGGCCACATTCGGTCGTTTGGTATTCATAACGGCGATCTAGTCCTTGTTTTTGGTCATGCGGAGCCGCGTTTCTGACCATCATTTTGGGCAGAGAATCCAACCTGTCTTGGCTCACGAAATAGTGGCTTATGCCAATGATGTCAGCATGACACACTGGCGTTTGACCACGAAAGAGCCAACAATACGACTTAACACCGCACAATTTCTTTCTAATCGCCAAATCGGATTTGGCCCAACCCCAGACCAACCCTTTGCCCCGCTCAGGAGCGTGGCACGAAAACCCGAGCCTCAAAAACTCCGTACTGTTTAAACTATAATTGCCATCTGATCGCCACGGCGCGGTCCCAATAGCGAGCCCAAGAATGAGCGAAATGACCCGCCCTCCTGAACTTGATGAGAAGGCGATCATCGCCGAAGCCGAAGCTGCCGTGGCCAAAGTGACAGAGGCGCGGGCTGCCGTAGGCACCGTAATTTACGGGCAAGAAGATGTTGTAACCAACGCGCTCACGACCGTTCTGGCGGGTGGCCATGCAGTCCTTGTGGGTGTTCCGGGCTTGGCCAAAACCAAATTGGTGGACACGCTGGGGACGGTACTCGGTCTCAAGGCCAGTCGCATCCAGTTCACGCCCGACCTCATGCCGTCAGACATTTTGGGCTCTGAAATTTTGGACCAGGACGATACTGGCAAACGCTCTTTCCGATTCGTCAAAGGGCCAATCTTTGCGCAACTGTTGATGGCTGATGAAATCAACCGTGCAAGCCCGCGCACACAGTCGGCGCTGCTGCAATCCATGCAGGAATATCACGTGACGATTGCAGGCGAGCGGCATGATTTGCCAGCGCCATTTCATGTGCTGGCGACGCAAAACCCGCTTGAGCAGGAAGGCACATATCCGCTGCCCGAAGCCCAACTGGACCGTTTTTTGATGCAAATCGACGTGGATTACCCCGATTTGGAAGCGGAACGGCGGATTTTGCTGGAAACCACCGGAAGCAGCGAAGAAGTGGCGGAAGCGGCCCTGACAACCGAAGAGCTGATGAACATCCAAGCACTGGTACGGCGTATGCCGGTTGGTGAAAGCGTTGTGGAAGCCATTTTGGGGATCGTGCGCTCCGCCCGCCCGGAAGAAGGTAACACTGAAGGACCTCGTGCCCATATCGCGTGGGGGCCGGGACCACGCGCCAGTCAGGCTCTTATGCTGACCGTCCGGGCGCGGGCGCTTCTTGATGGTCGGTTAGCCCCGTCAGTGGACGACGTGTTGGCACTGGCGGAACCTGTCTTGCAGCATCGTATGGCGCTCAATTTCGGGGCCCGCGCAGAAGGTATCGGCGTCCGACAGGTCATCAGTGAGTTGAAGCGGGCGTGGATGTAGGCGCTCACTCCCGCCGCTCCTCTATCGTCATGTTCGTCGCCCAAAACTTTTTGAATTTCTAATCGGAAGCGCATTTCTTGGCTCTTACAATAGGCACCCAAACAGACAGTGATTTCGGCACGGATGTTCTGGCGCGTGCACGGATGCGGGCCGCATTGGTTCCAGATCTCCTAGTGGAGGCCCATCGCATAGCCAATACTGTGGTGAGCGGATGGCACGGTCGCAAACGCCGGGGGTCAGGCGACAGTTTCTGGCAGTTCCGACCGTATGACGTTGGCGAATCGATGGCGCGAATCGATTGGCGACGGTCTGCCCGCGATGACAGCGTTTTTGTTCGCGATCAGGAATGGGAGGCTGCGCACACAGTTTGGGTCTGGGCAGATAACTCTCCGTCCATGTTGTATAGATCGGAAAGGGCTGCCGTCAGCAAGCAATCGCGGGCGTTGGTGCTGGCTTTTGCACTCACCGAGATTCTGTCCCGCAGCGGAGAGCGAGTTGGTTGGCCGGGCGTCACCAACCCCATAGCAAGCCGCCGTGCCGCAGAACGCATCGCCGCAGAAATTTCAATGGCCAATCCGTCCGCAGAAGTTGCTTTTCCGGCCACGGAGGGTCTGCGCGGGCGCAGCGAGTTGGTGGTCTTTTCTGACTTCTTGGAGCCGGTGGATAACACGGTTGCAAAAATAAATGCGGTTGCCCGCCAAGGCATTCGAGGAACACTGGTTCACATCATTGATCCGGCTGAACACACGTTTCCGTTTCGCGGCAGGACGGAGTTTCGCGATCCCGAAACAGGCTCGACTCTCACATTTGGTCGGGCAGAGACGATTTCGTCCGCCTACATTAACCGCTTCCGCGCCCGGCAGGATGTGCTCGCCGAGCGCTGTCGTAAATTGGGCTGGAACCATTTGGTGCACACCACGGACACGCTTGCGTCCACAGCGCTGGTGGCGGTGCACACGCGCCTGAGCGGCATGAGAGGGTGATGCGATGAGCCTGTTTGGATTAAGCTTTGCCGCGCCCGCGCTTCTTTTTGGCTTGCTTGCCCTACCGCTCATCTGGTGGTTGCTGCGGCTGACACCGCCGCGCCCGCGCGAAGAGGTTTTTCCACCGACGCGCATTTTGGCAGAAATTGAAAAACAAGAAGAAACGCCCGCAAACAGCCCGTGGTGGCTGACCCTACTGCGTTTGCTCATGGCCGGTCTGATCGTGTTGGCGCTTGCCGAACCGATCCTC
This sequence comes from Pseudomonadota bacterium, assembly GCA_039815595.1. Lineage (GTDB taxonomy): Bacteria > Pseudomonadota > Alphaproteobacteria > Rhizobiales > Rhizobiaceae > Pseudahrensia. The sequence continues at coordinate 7,550 of JBCBYZ010000145.1, forward strand.
AATGCCCGCGAAGACCAAACCAGCGGAACTGGCCCTGCCCTCATCATGTTGGATGACACATGGTCCACCGGTGCCAACTGGGATGCCCGGGTTACGACCACACAACGCTATCTGGAGGAGTTTGCGGCATCCGGCCGTCCCGTAGCGCTTGCGTTCAGCAGCCTTGGTGCGCGGGCTGATTTTACGCCAAGAGCCGCGTCCGAACTGTTGCCACTCGTCGCCGCATCCGAGCCGCAACCCGTGCAGCCTGACAATCCGGCTCTTGC
>JBCBYZ010000065.1:0-18340 GCA_039815595.1 Pseudomonadota bacterium
CGTGCCCGGCGACCGCACCGCTCACACACATCCGAGAGGCTGCAGGGGGGGCTGGAGATCCGGCTGCTAAGACCGCTTCTTTTTGAATGCCAACAATCCCTTCAATCAACACATTGCCCTTCCGATCAGCTTTTTGCGCGTGGATGAAAGTGACATCGGGCCGAACGGCTGGCACCGCTGAGAGAGCCTCGCCCGTAAACGGACAAGTGACTGACTTTATGTTCGCATTGACCTCTTTGAGACCCGCTCCAAGATAGCCGCGAAACACCGCGCAGGGCAGACCGGCGGCCCCGGCTTCGTAGGCATTGGCCATGGCCGCATGGGAATGTTCTTCAATTTCAAGCGCACGCGGCCAGGCATTTTCAACAGCGTCCCGCACCCGCCGCAAGAGCCCGACCCCCGGATTGCCCGCATAGGAGAAGATCATTTTCTTAACCCGCCCCAGCCCGACAAACTGGTCGTAGACAATATCAGGCGTCATGCGGATCAACGTTAAATCGCTCATACCCTGCCGCATAACCTCATGGGCGGCGGCGTGAGGAATGAGGTGCGTAAATCCCTCAAATGCGGCGCTATCACCATCGCTGATGTTTTCGGCAACGGCCTGATGGAGGGACATAAACTTCGTCATGCCATGCCTTTACCGGCAGCCACCGCTGCTTCGCAAGTGCAACTGCTTGTTGCCGGCACGGTCCGTCGCTTGCTAGGCATTTGACCAACAAACACCAAGACAGGATACAACGAAGACGTTGATCTGTTTCAGATCCCAACGCTGAGCGAGCTTGCCGTGTCCCCCACTCCAAAAGTCCTCATTCTTACGCCTGTGAAAAACGCGGTGGATTATTGGGCCACCTATTGGCGACTGATCGAAAAACTGGACTGGCCAAAGGAGGCGCTCAGCCTCGGTGTGCTGGAGAGCGACAGCAATGACGGCACCTTTGACCTGCTGCAGCGGGAGCGCCCCAAAATGGAGCGGCGCTTATCACGGGTGACGCTCCACAAACGGGATTTCAATTTCCAAATTCCAAGGGGTGTGCCTCGCTGGGAACCGGCTTTTCAACGCGCCCGTCGGCAAGTGCTCGCACGGTCCCGCAACCACCTTCTTTTTGCAGCACTGAAAGACGAAGACTGGGTCATGTGGATCGACGTCGATATGACCGAGTTTCCGTCTGACACCATCCAGCAGCTTCTGGCGCACGAGCGAGATATCATCCAGCCACACTGCGTATTGGAACCTGGCGGGGACACGTTTGATCTGAACGCATGGACCCACAATGCAGACCAAACCGAACAAAAACCACTTTCCCAAGCGCGCGGAAGCAACCGGCCGGTACGCCTCGACTCGGTCGGTGGTTGTCTCTTAATGGTGAAGGCAGATCTGCATCGCGACGGCCTGATTTTCCCGCCCTATCCCTACGGCCGCCCTTCGCCAAGAATGCGCAAGCAGCATCCGGTTTGGGGCGACGGGGAAATTGAGACGGAAGGCCTGGCAATGATGGCATATGATATGGGCGTCCAGTGCTGGGGCCTGCCCGATTTTGAAGTGATCCATCGAAATGGCTGAAAAAGCGGGAACAGGTGAAGCCGCACCCACAGAGCATGTGGTCTGGGTTCAGGAGGACGGCATCGCCTCGCCGGAGGGAAAGACCCTGTTGCGCGATGTCCTTAGCTTTGACCATTCGTGGGAGGCCAACAACGCGCTTCGCCTACGCCTGTTCGAGCCGCATGGCTGGACGCTTTTGGTGCGAACAGCACTCAGCATGCGCCTGTTCCCGGCGGTGGCGGAGAGTGTAAGCCAACGAAATTTATTTCCGAAACTGCCGTTTAAGGGCACTCAAATCGGCCTGCATGAACGCGATTTGGACCTTCATGGGCAAGAGTTTCAAAATCGTCGCGCGGCTCTGGCCGATGTCCTGAACGAGACTGTTGCAGCCCTCAACAGTGCGGGAATCGAACCACTGCTTCTGAAAGGGGCGCGCTACGTTTGGCTCGATACAAATGCGGCGCGCACCATGCGTGATCTTGATTTTTTGATCCGACCTGAAGATGTGGAACGCGCTTGGAAGACGGTGCGTGGCCTTGGCTTTGCGCCGGATGGACCGGCGGCTGACCGCAAACGCCGCCACCACATGCCGCCCCTGTTTCGCGCGGGCACCATAGGCTGGATTGAACTGCATCGCCGGGCAGGCAACCCTTACGCAGAACAGTTTTTGTCAACATCGGAACTCTGGAAAGACGGCGTCACGGAGCAAACCACGTCCGGCACAGTCAAGCTGCCCAAACGGGCCCACCATGTGTGGCATGGGCTGGTGCACCATCAGTTTGGCCACAGCGGCTTTGCCCGGGGGCGGCTAGACCTAAAAGGCCTGTACGAGTTCGCGACCTCGATTGCCGACATGACCGTATCAGAATGGGATGACTTGCTAGAACTCGCTGCACGCTCTCCGCTGGCTTGGACCAGTTTCGAACTGTGGTGCGCGGCCTGCCAGTCAGCGCTCAAGATGGAAGTTCCACCGGGCACTTCCAACACGGTGGATTGGATTCCAACGCAAGCTCTGGCGTTGGCCAAGACTTGGCTAGAGCGCACTGAAAGCGAGGAAGCCACGTCAGGATCATATCCCGGATACAGAGAACTGCTTGGCTTGGTGCCAGCCTGCGAACGCAATCGGCTGTCTCAAAAAGCGGCTCGTAAGACATGGCTACCGGCGCAATTCAACGCTGCACGGATGTTGGCACCAAAACTGATCCGTTCATGAACGCACAGGCACATTCGAGCTAAGCGTCAGCCTTGGCGGCCGCCATCGTGAAATAGGCCGCCTTGATGCGGTGTTCTTCGGCACTGGGGTCGAGGTCAGACGCCATCTGAAAAGCCTCGGCTGCCCGCTTAAAGTCCTTTTCACGCGCATAAACCGCGCCCTTGAGAGACCAAGGCAAGGATCGAAAATACTCTTGGCTAAAAGCGATCAACGGATGCGAGTAGGAAGACGCATCTTGAGCAAGCAGTTCATCCATCACACCCAGCACCCATTGTGGATCGTAATCGTGGCTTCGTGCCGCAAATGTGCATCGCGCAAGCAGATAACGCATCAACGGTAAATCGTGGTCGCGCTGCGCCATTTGTTTTGCGAGTTTTAAAGCACCGTGCGGATCATTGTGCAGTTTGTGACCTATAAGTTTAACACCCGCCAAGACCCCGTCGTTCACCTGCTTTGGTGAGTCCGAGAACTTTTCCGCCAAACGCACCGCATTTTCGAGAGCCCTAACCCCTTCTGCCTCGCGACCGACACCCAAAAGAGCTTCACCAAGGGTGTAATGCAAATAAACCCGGCTCGGATCGTCTTTTACAGCCTTTTGCAGTAAAGGCAGGTTGCGTTCATGTTTATGTGTTAGATCACCCTCATAGCCCAAATGATCGATGCGAACGGACGTATGCTCCATTCTTTTCGAGCCATCACGTAACAGGCGATGAATATCTGGGTGTATGGTTTCGTGAATGCGCCCCCTGAAACGAATGTCCTTTGTATTTCGGAACAAACGTATTTCGTGGTAGCAGGTGGCTTTGATCCGAGCCCGAAAGTTAACGGTTAAAGCGATGATGTCGCCATCCGACATTTGCCGCAGCGGAAGACCGTTCGCGTCCACCTTCAGACGCTCATCGGCATCAATGTAGAGTGTCCAGTCGGTCTTGACCAAATCGAGAGCCACATTGCGTGCAGCGGCAAAGTCTCCGATCCAGTCAAATGCGACCGGCTCCACTCCCCTCGCCCGACACAACTCCAAAGTTGCGTCGGACGATCCTGTATCGACAATAACAATCTCGTCCACGACACCGACCAAAGTGTCGAGACAACCGGTTATGAACTTGGCTTCGTTTTTAACAATGAGAGCGGCGGTAACCGACGCGCTCACGACTGCAAACGGATACTGATCGCCTTAGGACGATGTCATACTGTTACTGGCGTGCATTAGGTTGCTACCCGCAGCATCGGCAGCCATAGAACCGAGACCGAACGTGGCGACAACAGGAACAACCCACGCGGCGGCATGCAGTTTTTTCAGGGTTTCACGCTTTTCTGCGTCCAGCTTTGCTTCAATGTTCTTTTTCATGGATATAGTCCATCAATGGGGCACATAGTTGTAATACTTATAGGGCGTACACCAATCTGCTGGCGCGCTCAAGACACCCCGCTCGCAATTCCACCAATGTGGTGCGTGTAAGCAACATTCGCAGATCGCCCAGCCCTTTAACCTTGCTGCGAGTAGGTAAAACTGCGTTGTCAAACAGTCTCGGTGTGGCCTCATCTGCCGTGATCCGACGCATACTGGATGCCCCACCATGATTGGGGGTGAGCATGACGACAGCGCGCACGGGCATCGGAGACAAGACCCACGGCGAGCCAAACACGCTGGGCGGTACGGAAAATATCCGAAACCCGTGCCAATCCGTCACGAAATGATGCGTTGAGACGGTGTCGCAAAACGTTTGCGGCAGCCATTGCAGCGAGCCGGTCTTTAACCGCAATGTTCTGGGTCGAGTGATGGCCTTTCCGCCATTCAAAATCACATGCTCATCCCCCAGCACTTTCGCGCCGGATAGTCCCAAGGCACATATCAAAGTGCTCTTGCCCGCACCCTTGTCCCCCACAAACAAGACCATACCGTCCCCCATCTCAATAGAGGCTGCGTGCACCAAGGGAGACGATGGAAATTCGGTGCGGGACTCAATATAATGGTAGCGGTGCAGGTCCGCCAACAGGGTTTGTGAGCAGCCCTCCGTCTCGTAGCCGCCAACCACATTTGCACGCATCAAGTCATCTTTGACCTCAAGGTCCAGCCACCGTGTCTCAGCATCAACGCCAACAATTTCGGGGCGCGCATCGATGAACCGAAGTCGGTCGGCGGTCACCCTGTCAGGGCACCGCACCACCAGCTTTTTTGCGACAGTCCGCACTTCGACCGTATGGTCGTCTGCGATTTCAGGGAGGGGCAGTTTAAGCGGGGAAAAATTCGCACCCGATGCCCTTAGCCGCAAAGCTTCAAAAGCCCTTTATCAACCAAATCAGCTACACAGGTTTTAACATCTTCAAGGGGCGCTTCGGGCAGATCGTGCGTTTCCTTGAGATAGGCCGCCATTTCACCCACATTGATGCCGGACCGCGCCAACTCAAAAATCGTCGACGCTGACGGGTTGAGGTAGTGCACTTTTTCGAGGTCTTCTTGATACACCACAAACCCGTCGCTCATCAGCTGGGCATCGCAAGGTCCGTTCTCTTCAAAACTATCGGTATCAAGCATTTGGGGCATCCAGTTCGGTCAACATCTTCGCTACGCATAATGCCAAAAAGCAGCAAACAAAAGTGCCGCTGACCGATTCGCACCCCACCGAACGTGTTAAGCGTGCATCGCGTGGAATTGCTCTCCAAGCGCGGCTTCCACCGTTTTGGCCACATTGTTTGAGAGGGCAAACTCCTGAGCAGCGCTTGCCCGCTTGAACCGTTCCGCCGGATCGTCCAGCGCGGAAGTAATCGCGTCCGCAAACTCTTGAGCGCTGTCGGCAAACCAACCATGCGTTCCAGCGCGCATGCCCAATCCCTCGGCAGCAAGACTGGTCGCCACAAAAGGGACACCCAACCGGGCACACTCCAGCAGCTTTATTCTCGTTCCTGCCCCCAGTCGCAGTGGCGCGACAACAAGATCAGCTTGCGCATAGTGCGGTAAAACACTCTCCACCTTCCCCATAGCCTTCATGCCGTCATGATTGGCGACAAACGACCGTTGACCGTCTGATAATGGCCCCACCAACGTCAGACTGAGAGTTCTGTTAGGGGTTCGCGCACGGGCCTGATCGTTGACAGCCGCCGCCCCAAGCAAGAGCGGCCAGACGTCTTCTACGAACCAGCGCAGGCCATCGGCGTTGGGAATGTGGCCAAAATTCCCGACAAAGAGCAGATTTCGGCCGGAACTTCTCATCTTTGGCGGCACAATGGGGCAATGGGCAACGTTGAGCACAACCCCGACCTTTTGACCGATCGTTGAAGTCAGCCGTCTAGCCTCCAAATCAGAACTGGCGAAAAAAGCATCGAATTCGAACAGCCCTTTGGTTTGACCTGCGATCTGGATCTCACGATAGGCCGAGGCCTCTTGCCGGTACCAAAGCGCGTCCAGCCCGTAATCGGTTGTGCTGTTACCTTCGTCCAGATGCTCTGCCAGCATCGTAAAAAACGCGGCATCGTCCTCATCCAGATCAAGACTGAGAACCGGCGCACGTTTGGATGCCTGCAACCGCTTGGCCAATGCGGCACCAAATGGCGCACAATAGCTGCGCATAACGTGGATGTGGTCAAACGCCTGCCCCGACAGCGCTTCATGGCACAGTTGCAGACAGTCCTCCGTCAAACCCTCACAGGCGCTGGGCAAACCATAGAGCGCAAAAGCGGCAGCACGTTCCGCCGGATTGCTGATCCGCTGCAAAAGCCCGAAATGCGTGCTGCGATGGGAAACGCGCTTGAGCGGCTTCAGATCGAGCGCATCATCTTGGGCGCTAGCCGGACCAACCTGTCCAAGATAGATCCGCGTATCGGCCACCGGCAGCACGAGTACAGCAACTTCAAAATGTCGTCGCAGCGCATTGAGAAAAAGCTGGCACCGTTGCATCAACCCATTCCCGGTGGCTGACGGAGCAGCAGGTGTCACAAACAGCGCTTTGGGAGTTGGCGCGCTCAAATCCGTTTCGCGCGCCAATCCACATACCCCACTTCAAGCGCGTCCGAGCCCTTATTCGGTGCCCGCGACCCAGCCTTGGGAACCCTTTCCAAAACATCACGCGCCACCGGCGCAATCGGTGTTTTAGCATGCCCGTAGACCTCAAGCGCACCGCGCAATTGCGGTTGCGCCCGCAGCAGCAAACTCATGGTGTCGGTCAGTTGCTTGCGGGAAATCTCGTCGCGGGATTGAACGAATCCACTCGCCTCAATCACGCCGTCCAGAAGCGGTGACACAGCCTGAAAACCACTCAAAGGCGGTCGGCCCACCATGGTATCCTCAGCCATCAGTCTCACCGTTTCCCCAACCGCTTCAATGCTTTGGCCTTGCCATTCACCACCGGCAATCTGGCTGAATTGGTAACTCACCTGCCCGTTTGCGACGAAGACCAGCCGAAGGCCTCCATCGTCCTCAACAATAAACCAATTGCGCCGGTTCAGACCGCGTCCCTCCCCGAACTCATTTGGATAGACGAACTCCCAGCGTTCCTTCCGATCCCCTTCGAACTGCGCCAGGACGGCGCCACGCTCCACCAAAACCCGTTCAGCCTCGATGGCTCGCACACTGCGGTCGGGCGGATAGAACAATTGCCCGTTCCAGATCTTTTTGAGATCGGCCAAATATCCATGACAAACGTCGCGGTGGACCTCGCCTTCGTAGGTGTGTTGCGAGCCGGAATAGAGCCATTTGGAATTTGTACGGTGCTGGAACAAAACTTCACCATCAAACCCGCGTTGCAAAAGCGTTCTTTCGGGCAACATCGGTCGGTGCGGGACAAACGCAAAGTCGGCAGCGTCCAACTGCCAAGCCATAAAGAACGTGTCTTTGTCCCCGTACACGTGCTCGTAGATCACGTCAGAGCGTTCGTTCAGCGCCAATGTCAGATCCAAGGTCTTGGCGTGTCTGCGCTTGTCGACAAGAATTTGCCCGGTCTCAAATGATGCGCCCGTCTGCGGCTCCAAACCAAGCAGATCCCAGATGCCATTTTGAGCCCGGAAATCCACAATATCGGGCCAAAACACAGCCCCTTTTTCAAGGTATTCAGGCCAATCAAAAAGCGCCGCAGGATCCATAACGGGAACTTGGTCAGCATCCAAAAACAGAACTTCAGCAAACGCACAATGCATCATGGCGTAGGCCTTCAACTGCCAGCCATCGTTCACGTCCGCAGGATAGGCGTCTTGCACTGCCCGCGCATCCACCAACGTCACATCAAGTGGCGCAAGCAGATGGCGCATCACTGGGGTCAGTTCACCCTCGCCAAAGTGCCAGACCTCAATGGGAAGCGTGCAACCCAACTCTTCGCGCAAAAGGCGTAGCAGGACGTACCCGTTGGTGAAATTGCGATTGCCGCCAAATGCCGTCACCAAACCCCGTCCAGTGCCTTCGGAGGACGGCGAACGACTGGCAATCCGTTCTCGCAGCTCTTTCACAAACAGGGTTGGATCAGCACTCATGAGGGCTACTTACTTCTATCAATGCAGTGGGCCTATCTGGCAGAAACCAACGAAAAACGCCAAACCGGTGTTTGTAGCACGCCAAAAATCTGCCACCTCTTCGCAGAGCTTCTGCTGAACTTAAAACTTCTTACTGGGTAGCGCGTGGAGGAAACCGGCTTGAACATCCTTTTCATCATGTATGATCAGTTGCGGTTCGATTACCTCAGCTGTGCAGGCCATCCTCATCTGCACACGCCCAATTTTGATCGTGTGGCGAAAATGGGTGTGCGCTTCACGAACGCCTATGTGCAATCGCCGATTTGTGGTTCCAGCCGCATGAGCACTTATACCGGACGGTATCCCTCGTCCCACGGTGCACAGTGGAACGGTTATCCGCTACGCGTTGGCGAGCAGACGATGGGCGACCACCTGCGCAAGGCGGGTATGGAGTGCTGGCTGATCGGCAAAACCCACATGCGGGTGGATAAAGAAGGCATGGAGCGTCTGGGCCTGGGCACAGAAAGTGTGATCGGCGCACGACAGGCCGAGTGCGGTTTTGATGTCTGGGTGCGCGATGATGGCCTTTGGGCGGAAGGGCCAGACGGTTTCTATGATGAGAACCGGTCGCCCTACAATGAATACCTGAAATCCAAGGGTTATGGCGGCACCAACCCATGGCTGGACTATGCCAATGCGGGAATTGAGAAGGGTGAAAAAGCCAGCGGCTGGATGTTCGACAATGCCGATAAGCCCGCCAACATCCGTGAAGAAGACAGCGAAACCCCGTGGCTCACCAGCGAGGCAATCGCCTTCATCGAAAGCCGGAAGGAGAAACCAGACCAGAACTGGTGCGCCCATCTCAGCTATATCAAGCCCCATTGGCCCTACATCGTGCCGGCACCCTATCATGACGTGTTCGGTCTCAATCACGTCCCGCAGGCCGTACGCAGCGAGGCTGAACGGGACAACGCTCATCCTGTTTATGACGCCTATATGGGCACGAAGATCGCCGCAGCGTTCCAGAATGACGAAGTGCGCGAGAAGGTCATTCCCGCCTATATGGGCCTTATCAAACAGTGCGATGATCAGCTTGGCCGCCTGCTCGCCTATTTGGAAGACACCGACCAGATTAACGATACGATGATCGTCCTCACATCCGACCATGGTGATTACCTTGGCGACCATTGGCTGGGCGAAAAGGGCTTTTTCCATGATCCATCGGTGAAAGTGCCGCTGATTGTCTACGACCCCCGTACCCAGGCCGACAACACCCGTGGAACAACCTGCGATGCGTTGGTGGAATCCATCGATCTGGCACCGACTTTCGTGGAGGCCACGGGTGCAAAAGTGCCGGAACACATTTTGGAAGGCCGTAGCCTGCAACCATTCTTGAACGGCGAAGAGAGCGATGAACGCACCTATGCGATCAGCGAGTTCGACTATTCAGCAACCCCCATCGCCGTCAATCTGGGCCTGGAGCCGCGTGATGCCCGTCTCTTCATGGTGTTTGATGGTCGCTACAAGCTGGTCCACGCCGAAGGCGGATTCCGCCCACTCCTGTTTGATCTGGAAACCGACCCGCAAGAGCTCATAGACCTTGCGAAAAGCGATGGGCACGAGGCCGAAATCGAGCGACTATACGGCTATTTGGCCAAATGGGGCCGCCGCCTGGCACAAAGGGTCACGCTGTCGGATGACGATATCAAAGCCATGCGCGGCAAATCGTTGCGCAAAGGTATACTCCCCTTCCTCAAAGATGGCACCGAAGTCGCGGGCGAACTGACAGCCAAGTTTCGCGGCCCGGTGGAACAAAACCACGTGGATCGTAACTGACAAAACACCAGTCCACCTCTCACTATTTCAGACTGGGCGATATGGCAGCTTGGTGCAGCCTGTGCAGATTGCCGGTCTAGACATCGACAATTTCGCAAGCGCCTGCAGGCGCCAGCAAAGACCCAATGGAGAAGCCCAATGATGGAAACGCGATTCGCAAACAAAAGAGCGGTCGTCACCGGCGGTGCGGCCGGTATCGGTGCGGCCATCGCAACGCGGATCGCGGCGGAAGGCGGCACCGTGATGGTCTGGGACAGAGACGCTGACGCAACCGCCAGCATAAGCGAAAAGGTCGACACAATTCATGGCATGACCGTCGACCTCACCGACCCGGAGGCGGTGAATCAAGCTGCAGCAGCAACTGCAGAAAAGCTGGAAGGCATCGATGTGCTGGTCTGCAGCGCGGGCATAACCGGCCCAAACCAGAAAACGTGGGAGTATACACCCGAGGATTGGAAAGCGGTCTTTGACGTCAACGTCCACGGTGTTTTTTACGCCAACAGCGCCTGCGTGCCCCATATGCGCGCCGCAAACTATGGTCGCATCGTCAACATTGCCTCCATTGCGGGCAAGGAGGGCAATCCCAACGCCCCAGCCTACAGTGCGTCCAAGGCGGCGGTGATCGGATTGACGAAATCGCTTGGCAAAGAACTGGCCGACATGCCCATTACGGTCAATTGCGTGACGCCCGCAGCGGTCAAAACAGCCATTTTCGATCAAATGAGCGAAGAACATATTGCCTTCATGCTGTCAAGAATTCCAATGGGCCGATTTGGAACGGTGGACGAAGTCACATCTCTGGTCTGTTGGTTGGCGAGCGAGGAATGCTCTTTCTCCACCGGCGCAGTGTTTGATGTCTCCGGCGGACGGGCCACATATTAGCGCCAAGCATTGCTTTTTCGAAGCACTGATCACCTCTGGTTTTTTATGTTGGAAGCGGCCCCTTTCGCTGAAACGATTTCGTTTGAACGGTAACGGCTCTGCGGGCCATCAACACGCTTCGTTGACTTTAAGGCCCCATAGCCTTTCAAGGTTGCGAAACACCCACCCGCCGCAACCGAACTGGGGCCCGCCGTGACGATACGCCTGCACAAGGGCGACTTGCCCGATTTGTCCAACTATACAGCGTCCGTTGCGATAGACACGGAAACACTGGGGCTCAAACCGCACCGTGACCGGCTCTGCGTGGTCCAACTGTCACCCGGCGACGGCACAGCGGACATCGTGCAAATCGCCAAAGGACAAACAAGTGCGCCCAATATCGAGGCGCTCTTGACGGACACGTCGGTGGAAAAACTGTTTCATTTCGGCCGCTTTGATATTGCTGTTCTCTACAACGCCTTTGGTGCGCTGACACAAAACGTCTTCTGCACGAAAATCGCCTCCCGCCTCACCCGCACCTATACCGACCGTCACGGGCTGAAGGATCTGGTACGCGAACTGCTGAGCATCGACATTTCCAAGCAGCAACAGTCCTCAGATTGGGCAGCGGAAACCCTCAGCGATGCGCAACAGGCCTATGCCGCTTCCGATGTGCTGTATCTGCACGATCTGCGAGCGCAGCTGGAGTTGCGGCTTTTGCGTGAAGAGCGCTCGGAAATGGCCCAAAAGTGCTTCGAATTTTTGCCACACCGGTCCTTGTTGGACTTGGCAGGTTGGGACGAACAGGACATCTTCGCACATTCGTAACCCTGTGCCGGTTTGTGGTCGCCAACAATCGAAAATGCGCCGTAAAAACACCGCAATGGCTGGGCAGGTGATGAATTGGGTTTGGGGACCTGAAAGAATGCGCGTGTCATACTGGCGGCCATGAAACGAAATACGGGTTTGGGGTGTCAGCCAGGCGATCATCGCCCACGGCTGAGCTGTTGAAAGGGGTGCACATGACGCAGATTTCGCATGCAGTCGCTCCACCCATGCCATCCGCCCCCACCGGGCCGGAGGGCGACCGTCAACCCGATGTGTCAGCAAGAAACACGCTTTCGCCGACAACTCCTGCGCCAGCGGCGCAGCAAGTTTCTGCCGCTAACGCTCAAACCCACAATGCCACGCCCGTAGGCTCCCGCAGCGCCGCGCGCGGAGAACGGGATCACATAACTGCACGCAACCATTCCAGGCTGGTCAAAACCCTCAAATGGACGCTCCCAATGTTGGTTGTAGGAACAATTGGAATGTTTGGCGCTTCCATCGCCATGAACCTCGTCCCCAACGTTGAAGTGACGATGGATTCAAGCCTGATCGAAGACGGGCGCGTGGTGATGAAAAATCCAAGAATGAAGGGCGTCGACAAACAAAACCGCGCTTTCGAAGTCATCGCAACGAGAGCAATAACAGACTTGGCCAACCCGGCAGAAGTGGAACTGGAGGGCATTGACGCAAAAGTGCCTGTCAACGCCACAACATTTGCCGATGTGAAGGCTGACCAAGGTTTTTACAACAACACCGAAGAAGTCCTTTTGCTGCGCAACAATGTGCGCATGAGCGGTGCCCGTGGCATGGATATCAGCATGGAAGACGCCCGCATTAACATGAAAGACGGGACACTGGCCAGCGACAAGCCTGTTGAAGTCACCTCGCAACAAGCCGATATTTCAGCCAATGCCATTTCCGTGGAGGACAATGGCGCAAGAGTCGTCTTTACAGAACGGGTCCGGATGACCATCAAGCAGCCGGTGGCTCGAGGCCAAGAGCCATCAGAAACCGGCAACGAACCTGGTACCGCAACACCGATAACACAACTGCGTCCAGCATTCGCCAACCCAACAGTTTCACAAAACGAGGCCACACAATGACCTTGCGAGTCCCCCACACTGTCATCCGCTTGGCGAGAGCATGCGTGCTGTTGGTTCTTGCCGCCGCAGCCCCCACGTTGGCCCATGCTCAGGTATCCGGGAAAGCCTTTGAAGGGTTTCGCGGCAATTCCAACAACCCCATCCAGATTGAGGCCGACCGGCTGGAAGTCGTGGACAGCAAGGCGATGGCCGTCTTTGCGGGCAATGTGAAAGTGCGTCAGGGTTCCAGCACGATCACAACCAGCAAACTGATCGTTCGCTACAAGCGCGGCGGTGGCGGAGCAAGCGGCGGCGGACAGCAAGACATCGACCGCTTGGAACTTTCCGGCGGGCTGGTGGTCGTCTCATCACAAAACACCGCGACCGCCGACAGCGGCGTTTATGAAGTGGCCAATGAAAACATTACACTGTCCGGCAACGTGGTTTTGAGCCAAGGCAGCAGTGTCGCCAAAGGCTGCAAATTACGCGCAAATCTTAAAACAAATGTGGCTAAGCTCGACTCCTGCGGCGGTCGCGTGAAATCGGTTTTCACGCCGAACCGCAACTGACACGCCAACCCAAGCCACTTCCGTTCCGATGAAATCCATCCTCAACCAATTGCGCGACACGGCGTCGTCTGCGCTGACCCAGATGGGCCTGCCGGAGCATCAGGATCAAAAATCCGGCTTGGATAGAACACCGGTGGCCGCAACAGCCCTGGCATCATCTCGAGAAGCATCCGCGCAAAACAATCCGCAAGTGACACCAAACGAACCACCGGCAGCACCGGCGACAATCCAGTCCAATCGGCCCGGCCCAAAATCCCGCCAAGGCGTATTGCTCGCCAGAGGCTTAGAGAAGACGTACAAACAACGCACGGTGGTCAACGGGGCTAGCTTGGGTGTGCGGCGCGGCGAAGCCGTCGGCCTTCTCGGCCCAAACGGTGCTGGCAAAACGACGTGCTTCTACATGATCACAGGTCTGGTAAAGCCGGACGCCGGTCTGATCGAGCTTGACGGGCACGACGTGACCCACATGCCCATGTATCGCCGCGCGCGGTTGGGCATTGGCTATCTCCCGCAAGAAGCCTCCATCTTTCGTGGCTTGAGCGTTGAAGAGAACATCCTTGCGGTTTTAGAGGTTGTCGAGAAAAGCGGCAAACAGCGGCGTTTCAAGCTCGACAGCCTCCTCGAAGAGTTCAAAATCACGCATTTGCGCAAGTCGCCTTCCATCGCTTTATCAGGGGGCGAACGCCGCCGTTTGGAGATTGCCCGCGCACTCGCATCCGATCCCGCTTTCATGTTGCTGGACGAACCGTTCGCAGGGGTGGACCCCATCGCCGTTGGCGATATCCAAGACCTTGTGCGTCATCTTACCAGGCGTGGAATCGGCGTTTTGATTACCGACCATAATGTGCGCGAAACCCTTGGCTTGATCGACCGGGCGTATATTATTGCTTCAGGACAGGTGCTGACACACGGTCGGCCACAGGATATAGTGGCCAATGCGGACGTCCGCCGCCTCTATCTTGGTGATCAGTTTACCCTTTGATGACATGCGACTTGTCGTCGGATGCAAAATCAGTTTACAAATATGGCACGAAGCTTGCTTGTAAGCGGTTTTAGGCCTGCGAATTCGCCCAAAACCGGTCATTGCGTAACTCCGCACAGGTTGCGGAAAGGGGTATTGCGTGGGATTGGCTCAACGTCTGGCGATACGCCAAGGCCAGTCGCTGGTGATGACACCGCAACTGAGCCTCTCCATCAAACTGCTGGCGATGTCGAGCGTGGAACTGTCCAACTTTGTGGACGAACAACTCGAGAAAAATCCATTTCTGGAACCTGATCAAAGCGCTCCGAACGGACGCGAAGAACAAAGCGTCTTCGCAGATGCTGACGGAAGCAACAGCTCAACTTCCGACTACGCGCACCAGGAATTTTCGGAAAACATTGGTCTTGGAGCCGACACAAAAGGGCTTGAAGCCGATCTGGGCACCAGCCTTGAGAACGCGTTCCCAGATGAAAAGCGGCTGGACGACCTTTCCCGAAAAGAACACAGCGCCAATGATATCGCAGCCGAACCCACCCACCGCGGACGGGAATTAAGCACCGGCGCTTTGGGGGCTGACTATACCGATGTTGCAAGCCGAACGGCGGCTCCGATCGATTTGCCGAGCCATCTTTGCGCCCAGCTTGCGTTGGTGCCTTGCGACCCAACACTGCTATTGGTGGCCAAATCCATCGCCAATTCGCTTGACGATAACGGCTATCTCGACACGCCTGTCGATGGATTGGCGGAACGCCTAAACGTACCCTTAGAAGCAGTGGATGAAGCCTTGGAACTCGTCCAATCGTTGGAGCCAGCCGGTATTGCAGCCCGCAGCTTGCAAGAATGTCTGGCCCTGCAACTCAAAGCCCTAAACCGGCTCGACCCTGCCATGCACACACTGCTCGACAACTTGGGGCTGTTGGCCAAGCGGGATTTCGATGCTCTCAAACGCATTTGTAAACTTTCAATGGGTGACCTGATTGACGCCGCACGCGAAATCAAAGCCCTTGATCCAAAACCTGGCGCTGTGTTCACCACCGGCAACGCGGAACACGTGGTTCCAGATGTCTTCGTCACACCCACCCCGGAAGGCGGGTGGAATGTTGAATTGAACTCGGACGTCCTCCCCCGCGTCCTCGTCAACAATCGCTACGCCGTGGACATCAAACCATCCATTGCCAACGAAAAAGACCGTCAATTCGTTACCGATTGTCTGCAAGACGCGAACTGGCTCACGAAATCCTTGGATCAGCGGGCGCAAACCATCCTCAAAGTGAGCCGTGAAATCGTCAAACAACAGGATGCGTTCCTGCTGCACGGCGTGCGCCAACTCAAACCATTGACCCTGAAAATGGTGGCCGACGCGATCGACATGCACGAATCCTCCGTCAGCCGCGTCACCACCGAAAAATACATCATGACGCCGCGTGGCCTGTTTTCGATGAAGTATTTTTTCACAACAGCTATCAACGCCACAGGCGAAGACGAATCCCACTCCGCCGAGGCCGTTCGCGATCAGATCAAAGATATGATCGCCCGTGAAACCAGCACTGCGGTGCTAAGCGACGACGCCATTGTAGCTGCACTCCGTGCCTCAGGCATCGACATTGCCCGACGCACAATCGCCAAATATCGCGACGCCATGCGCATCCCTTCATCCGTGCAAAGACGGCGGGAAAAGCGCGCGCTGGAAAGCACCAAATAACGCTCGATACAACCGGCTTCCCGTTGCGAAATCGGATTGCGGGGCCGAAAACGGCGCACGCCGTGCTGTTAACACGCCAAAAATCAACAATCCAAAAAAAAACATTGTCAATCTATGTTCGCCCAAAAGGTTGGTAGTAGGCTGATAGTCCTGATTTGGTTCGGCGCACTTCTCAGCCGTGTCGCGGCCATGGCCACAAGATGAAAGGACTTTTGATGACCTTGAGGATATCCGGAAAACACATGAACATTGGCGAGAGCTTGGAAGCCCGGATCGACGCGAGAATATCAGAAGCGATAGACAAGTATTTTGGTCATGGGTTCAGCGGCCGCGTAACCATCGAAAAACAATCATCTTCTTTCGATTGTGATTGCCACATCCATTTGGATTCAGGTGTCGTGCTGCAAGCCAGCGCCCGCGAACACGATCCGCAGGTGAGTTTTGACCGCGCCGCAGACCGTATCGAAAAGCGTTTGCGCCGCTATAAGCGCAAATTGAAGGATCATCATCACAACGCGGCAGACGACACGTCTGTTGCTTTTTCTGTGATGTCCACGCCCCCTGAAGAAGCCGAGATCACGGAAGATTTTGCACCGGTTGTGGTTGCAGAAAGCGCCACGACCGTTAAAACGCAGACCGTAGCGATGGCCGTGATGCAACTGGAACTGATGGATGAACCCGTCAACGTGTTCCGCAACGCAGCCAGCGGCTCAGTCAACGTGGTGTATCGCAGAAGCGACGGGAATATCGGTTGGGTAGACCCATCCCGAGAGCACGAAACACAGTAGGACAAACAACCACAGAGCGTGCGCAGGGGCACGTAGTAGATTATCACGCGCCAAAGGGTCGACTGCACACACTTCGCAGTGGCTTGGCACCGTGTGGAGATCGGCATCAATTCATCGCGTCGAAGCCCTTTTAGAGGGCGGCGCATTCGCTGCGCGTCTTCGACGTTCGGTTTTTGGATGGGACATTGAACCATGGCAATGACAGACCTGTTGACCCGCGAGCGTATCGTGGCGGGCCTGAAAGTCAGTTCCAAAAAACAATTGCTGCAATCTCTGGCTTCTATTGCAGCCCGGGATACGGGCCGCGATGAAGACGAGATTTTCGATATTCTGGTCCAGCGTGAACGGCTCGGCTCCACCGGCGTTGGCAATGGTGTTGCTATACCCCATGGCAAATTGCCCAATTTCGAAGGCATCATCGGTACGTTCGCAACGCTGGCAACACCGTTGGAATTTGATTCCATCGATGATCAACCGGTCGATGTGGCCTTCATGCTTCTGGCCCCGGAAGGCGCAGGTGCCGATCATCTAAAAGCGCTATCCCGCATTGCGAGGGTCCTGAAGCAGACTTCGCTGCTCAACCAGTTGCGCCAGATGCAGGACGAAGACTCGCTCTTCGCATTGCTCACCACCCGTGAGACCGCCAGCGCCGCTTAAACCACACTTTGTGTGAGCCGCCCCCAACAAGACCGCGAAAACCTACTTTTCGAACCGTAGTTTTTTGTCCAACCGACCCACGTCGTCTATTGTGGCATCCAGCCCGGCAAGCTCGGCGCCCAAAGCCACGATATCGATGCGCGAGCGCAGCCCGGACGACACCAACCATGGATCATCCGCATTGCGCGAGGCGATGACGGTGCGCTTGGCTTCCTTTAAGGCCGATGCAACTTCGTTTCGCTGAAGACGCAGATTGTGCAGAACCCGGCTGTTGGCGCCCGCCATCTTGTCGGCCCGCCACAAGGCACCGGTATTGGCTTGATAGAGCGCGTCCAAACGGGACTGGCGCAATTCGTTTTCAAACGCGGCGCGATCGCGGTGGAAAACGCCCAAGCGCACACCCACTTTCACCTTGGCGTAGAGATCATTGCCTGCGTCCACGCTGAACGGATCGTCCTGAGCATCATAGTTATAGCCACCGCTCACGCTGACCTCATAGGCATCTGTTGTCCGCAGCGCCTTTTGCAGCTTGTAGATGCGCTGTTCATAGTCGATCAGCTTGCGGTCGATATTGCGGGCTGACTTCACCTGAATATTGTCAACAACCTCGCGGCGCTCCGCTTCACCACGCACCCGCGCTTCCTGCGCGATCACCTGGCTGATACGCTGACGGATAGCGTTGGCGGAGTGCACCGTCACCAGGCCTTCATCCACGTCGGCAACGACCCTGCGCTGAACGCGCTTCAAGGCAGCCCGGTTGCGGCCCAAGTAGTCGGCCTTGGCCAGATACCCTGCCCGGCTGAGCGCCTGTGTGGACGTAACCAACAATTGGGCCAA
>JBCBYZ010000033.1:0-25908 GCA_039815595.1 Pseudomonadota bacterium
ATCATCGGTCCGAACTGCTACGGCTTCATCAATGCGTTGACCGGCGCCGCCCTCTGGCCGGATCAGCACGGTGTGCGACCTATCGAGAGTGGCGTTGCGATCCTCACCCAATCCTCCAACATCGCTATCAACCTCACCATGCAGCGTCGGGGCCTGCCCGTTGCCATGGTGATGACGGCGGGCAATCAGGCGCAAACCGGTCTGTCCACCTTGGCCATGTCCATGCTGGAAGATGAGCGCGTGACAGCACTGGGCCTTCACATTGAGGGTCTGGACGACGTGCAGGCCTTCGAAACCTTGGCCCTGCGGGCCCGTGCGCTCAACAAGCCCATCGTGGCTCTAAAAGTGGGTCGGTCCGATCTGGCACAGAAGGCGGCCATGACCCACACGGCGTCTTTGTCGGGATCGCACGCCGCCCATGCGGCGCTCTTCAAGAGACTGGGCATCGGCGAGGTGACATCTCTCGAAACGCTGTTGGAAACCCTCAAACTGCTCCACGTCACCGGTCCACTCCACGGCACGGAAATCCTCTCCCTGTCCTGTTCCGGCGGCGAAGCATCGCTGATGGCCGACGCCGCGCGGGACACAGGGTTGACCTACCGTCCGTTCACGACGGACCAGGTGCTGGACATCAAATCTGTGCTGGGTGAGCGGGTCACCGTCGCCAACCCGTTTGACTACAACACCTATATCTGGGGCGATTGGCCGGGCATGATCCGCCTGTTTGAAGCCGCGCTGGCGCCGGGTTTTGACCTTGCCCTCTTGGTGATGGATTTTCCCCACGCCGATACATGCGATCCCCACGATTGGGACCGGGCGACCAAGAGCTTTGTGGCGGCCGTCAAACAAACTGGCGCACGCGCAGCCGTTGTCTCCAGCCTTCCCGAAACCATGCCGGTGGATAAGGCGGAGTGGTTGATCAGTGTCGGTATCGCTCCTCTGTGCGGGTTTGATGTTGCCTTGAACGCCGTGGAAACAGCGGTTGGTGTTGGCCAAAGATGGAAGTCGCCCGAGCCAATGCCACTTCAAAAAGTCGGTCTAGCCTACGTCCAGCAAACCATCGTTCTCGATGAACAGTCTTCAAAGGAAGCACTGGCGAGTGCCGGACTGGCCGTGCCCAAGGGTGTTGTCGCAACGGACATGAATGAAATTGAGCATGCCATGACCACGTTGCAATGGCCCCTTGCGGTCAAAGCGCTGGGGGTCAATCACAAGACGGAGGTCGGTGGCGTCGCGTTGAATTTGGATTCGACTGTGGAGGTCATCACAGCGATCCAGCGAATGGCGCGTCTCACCAAACGGTTTTTGATCGAAGAAATGGCGGCCAAGCCCTTGGCGGAAATCATCGTCGGCGTTACCCGCGATCCGGTCATCGGCCTCACCTTGACCATAGGTGCCGGGGGCGTGTTGACGGAACTGCTCGACGACACCGCGACGCTCCTGTTGCCCACGACTGAGGCAGACGTACGAGAAGCCGTAAGCAGTCTTAAAGTAGGTAAACCGCTGGAAGGCTATCGTGACAGCGAGGCGGCGGACATTGATGCCCTGATTGCCAACATCCTGTGCATCGCGCTCTATGCCGAACGCAACGCGGACACGCTGGAAGAGCTCGACGTGAACCCGCTCTTTGTGACCCAGTATGGCAGTGTGGCGGTGGATGCCCTGATCGTAAAAGCGCCAGCCCCTGTGAAAGAAGCTCCCCGTGCAAAGGAAGTCCCATGAGCGATCCTATCAAAACCCGCACCGTTGGCGGTATTTTGGAGGTCACGATTGACCGGCCCAAAGCCAATGCGATTGACCTCGCCACGAGTCGCATCATGGGTGATGTTTTTAAAAGCTTTCGTGATGACCCCGATCTGCGTGTCGCTATCCTGACGGCTGCCAGCGAAAAGTTTTTCTGCCCTGGTTGGGACTTGAAGGCTGCTTCCGATGGCGATGCGGTGGATGGGGACTACGGCGTGGGTGGCTTTGGCGGCTTGCAAGAATTGCGTGACATGAACAAGCCGGTGATATGCGCGGTGAACGGGATTTGCTGCGGCGGCGGACTGGAAATTGCATTGTCCTGCGACATCATTTTGGCCGCTGACCATGCCACGTTCGCCTTGCCGGAAATCCGCTCAGGAACGGTGGCCGATGCGGCGTCGATCAAACTGCCCAAGCGCATTCCTTACCACATTGCCATGGAAATGCTGCTGACGGGCCGCTGGTTGGACGCGCAAGAGGCCCACCGTTGGGGTATGGTCAACCATGTGCATCCGGCTGATGACTTGATGGATGCCGCCTGGGAGATGGCACGGCTTTTGGAAAGTGGCCCTCCGCTGGTCTATGCCGCTATCAAAGAAGTGGTGCGGGACGCGGAGGATTCAAAATTCCAGGATGCGCTCAACCGCATCACCACCCGCCAATTGCGCACTGTCGATACGCTCTACGGAAGCGAAGACATGATGGAAGGCTTCAACGCTTTCGCGGAGAAGCGTGATCCGGTGTGGAAGGGCAAGTGAGCAAAGCGAGCTCAGGACTTCGTCTTAACTCGGTCGAGCTCAAACGTCGAACTCTTTCAGTTTCGCACTCGCCTTCTTGGTGACCAGCACGGTGACAACCAGCGTTGCCAAAATTCCCGCGCCTGCAACAGCGTATTGTGCGATGCCCATGTTGCCCGCACCCGCTTGCCCGCCCAGAGAGCCGATCCAGACATAGAGCAATGTACCGGGGATGATGCCGAAGAAGGTTGCGATCTGTGCTGGCCAGAATCTCACCGGCGTCAGGCCGAGAAACCAGTTTTGCAATGAAAACGGCAGCGCGGGGGATAGGCGCAGTAAAAACACAACGCGCCAACCTTCGTCTCTAATAGCCTCATTGACCGCGTTGAAGCGTGGATATTCCGCAACCTTGGCTTGCACCCGGTCGTGGAAGATATAGCGGCCTGCAAGGAATGACAACGCAGACCCAAGCGTGGCCCCAACAACAACAACCGGCACGCCCCAAAGCCCGAAGGCAACGCCTGCGGCCAAAGTCAAAATGGACCCGGGCACCAGCGCAAATGTGGTGAGACCGTATACGACTGCAAAAATGGCCCAGCCAAAAACGCCGTAGCCCTGCACCCAGGTCTGGAAACTGGCGACCCATTCACTGATGGGCAAATAGCGGTAAGCGGCGAATAACAGCACAGCTGCTGCCCCAAAGGCGATCCACTTACCCCACTTTTGCGCAGCGCTAGGTGCGGACGTTTGGTCCATGGTGTCCCCTGCTGGATAAGGGTGAGGAGGCTGCGCGGGCGCAGTGTGTGTCATGACGTCTGACATGGAGAGCCTTTCGAAACAATTCCGCTCGCCCCCACATGGACCAGCAATCGCACGCAAGCGACCCCGCCTGACACGCCTGTGATGAAGTGTGACGGAGGAAGGTTTTGGAGTGATGTTGGCGTGATGGGGAAAAGATGCTGGCACCGCGCCCCCTCTCTGACCCTGCTTGCCTAAAGGCAACCAGGTCCATCTCTCCCGCTAGGGGGGAGAGTGGAGACCGGCGAAAATTGGGCGGATAGGCGATCCAGATCGAAATTTGAGCGCAGATTTGAAAACGAAAGACTGTGCGTTTTCAGCTTGCACCACTCTACCACCGTATCACACATCCGGCTCCCCTGGCGGGAGAGATGTCGGCACAGCCGACAGAGAGGGGGCAGGATGGTTGCTATGCCAGTCCCTAAAACCCCAGCGTCTCCGCCAATCGATTGCCGTGGAACGAGGCATCGCCAAACAGTTCAGACGCCACTCGCACCCGTTTAATGTAGAGGCCGATATCAAAGGCGTCCGTCATGCCCATGCCACCGTGCATCTGAATACCCTCCTGCGCTGCCAGCAGAGCAACCTGCCCAACCTTGGCCTTCGCGATGGAAACGACCCGACTGAGCGTGTGCTCATCCTCACCGGCATCGAACGCTTGAAGCGCTGCCAGCGTCACAGCTTTCGCCATTTCGATCTCCGTGAGCAGATGCGCGGCCCGGTGTTGCAATGCCTGAAACGATCCCACCGGCACGCCAAACTGCTTGCGCTCGCTGATGTAAGCCACCGTCATCTCAAACGCGGCTGACGCGTGGCCCACCATCTCAGCCGCCAGCACAGCCCGTCCCGCGTTCAGGATGGTTTCCAACGGTGCGTAACCCTGATCAATTTCGCCCAGCACGGCGTCGGCTGTAACGTCTACAGCGTCAAATAGAAGCTCAGCCACACCGCGCGAGTCTACAGTTTCGCGGGTTTCGCGGGACAGTCCTGCCGCATCGGCGGGCACCAGGAAAAGCGTGATGCCGTGTTCGTCCCCCGGCGCGCCGGACGTGCGGGTGGCTACGATGAACTGGTCCGCGGTCGGCCCGTCCACCACAAACGCTTTGGTCCCGTTGAGCTGAAATCCGTTGCCGTGACGCTTGGCGTTTAATGCTGTTTGGGCGGGGCGGTGCTTGCGCCCTTCATCCACAGCAAGCGCAAACAAGTGCGCGCCGCTGGCAAGCCCGGGAAGATGCGCAGCTTGTTGGTTCGCACTGCCAAACCGCGTGAGCGCGACGGCTCCCAAAACCGATGACGAAAGGAAGGGCGATGCTGTGAGCGTTTTGCCCATTTCCTCAGCCACAATGCCCGCACCGACAAGGCCGAAGTCCGCACCGCCATGAGCTTCCCGGACGGCGATGCCTGCCCATCCCATCTCGGCCATGGACGCCCACAACTCAGGTGAAAAGCCCCGCTTGTCTGCGCTGTCTCGCAAGGCGCGAAAGGCCGCCACGGGCGCGTGCTCACCAAGAAAGCCGGCAGCGGCTTCCCGCAACATTTCCTGATCTTCGTTCAATACCAAAGCCATGATTTCAGCCTTTTGTGTTCAATTGCGCCCACTTATGCGCATCCACGCCCGATCATGCTCCGGGCATTTGCAACATGTGTTTGGCGATGATCTGTAACTGCACTTCGCTCGTCCCGCCTTCGATGGAATTGCCCTTTGTGCGCAGCCAGTCCTTCGCGCGTTGCCCGTCGCGGTTGGCATCCGTCATTTGCAACTCGTCATGGCCGCCCACTTCCATCATCAGTTCGTGACGCCGCTTGTTGAGTTCTGTTCCGTAATACTTAAGGACCGACGACATGGCACCCAAGCTCTCGCCAGCCTTCGTGCCGTCGCCAACGCTTTGCAGCAGGCCTGAAAAGGCAAGCGAATCCAGTTCCGCCTGCACGAGTTTCGACCGCAGCAGCGGATCATCCACGTGGCCGCGGTCATCTGTGCCCAGTTCATGGGCCGCAATTTCGCCCAGTGCCCGCCCGCCGGTCATGCCGCCAAACAGGTTCCCGATCATCTCGCGTTCATGGGTCAGTAGGTATTTCGCAACGTCCCAGCCCTTATTTTCCGCATGCACGAGATTGGCTTTTTCGACCCGCACATTGTCGAAAAACGTTTCGCAGAACGGCGATGAGCCGGAGATCAGCTTGATCGGTTTTGTGGTGACGCCCTCAGTTTCCATATCAAACAGGACGAAGGAAATGCCTTTGTGTTTGGCTGCCTCGAAATCCGTTCGCACGAGACAGAAAATCCAGTCGGCCCTGTCGGCGTAAGACGTCCAGATTTTTTGTCCGTTGACGATGTAATGGTCGTCATGACTGTCTGCCCGTGTTCGCAACGACGCGAGATCGGACCCGGCACCGGGTTCGGAATACCCTTGGCACCAACGGATTTCGCCTCGGGCCACCTTTGGCAGATGTTCAAGTTTCTGGGCTTCCGAACCAAACTTCAAAAGCGCCGGCCCAAGCATGGTGATACCAAAATTGTCGTGCGGCTTGCGGGCACCTATGGCGTCCATTTCTTCCTGCAACACTTTCGCTTCTGCTTTCGAAAGGCCGCCACCGCCATACTCTTTGGGCCATGTGGGCACGGTCCAGCCTTTTGCCCCCATGCGCTCCAACCAGAGTTTTTGTCCTTCAGACGCAAACTCCCATCGGCGCCCGCCCCAACAGGCGCTTGCATCGTCGTGGGCACCGTCACGCATGTCGGCGGGGCAATTTTCTTCCAGCCAAGCGCGCGTCTCAGCGCGAAAACCCTCTAATTCGCTCATCCTACCTCCAATACTTAGCGTGGTCCGGCACAAGGCGGCGAAGAGCCGCCCGGCGTTTATGCGCCGCTCCCGCGAAGCGCAGGCCCTTTGGGCCGTCAGCGTGAGCGCGATTTATCAAGCGGCGAAGAGCCGTCCGGCGCTGATGCGCCGCACCCGCGAAGCGAAGGCCCTTTGGGCCGTCAGCGTGAGCGCATATCATGTGATGGTTTGCCCGCCATCGATGACGATTTGCTGGCCGGTCATGTAACGCCCTGCATCGGAGGCCAGGAACACGGCGGCCCCCGCGATCTCGTCCGGCTCACCAATCCGCTTCATAGGAGTAGTGGCGAGTGCGGCCTTCAGATTGTCGGGGTTTTCCCACAGCGCCTTGGCAAAATCGGTCTTGATAAGACCGGGTGCGATGCAGTTGATGCGCACGTTTTGCGCGCCGTACTCAACGGCCAGATTGCGCGCCAGTTGGAAGTCTGCCGCCTTGGATATGCAATAGGCTCCGATGATGGGAGAACCCTTCAAACCGCCGATGGAAGAGACGATGACGATGGACCCGTCCTTACGTGCCAGCATTTGCGGCGACACCATGCCGATCAGCTGATTGTTGGCGATAACATTGTTATGCATGATCTTGGCAAACGCTTCGTCTTCGATGTTTGCCATCGGGCCGTAATAGGGGTTGGACGCGGCGTTGCAGACGAGAACATGAATGTCGCCAAAGGCTTTTGTGGTCTCATTCACCAGATTTTGGAGTTCGTCCTTGGACGATATGTTGGCCGAAACCGCGATGGCCTTGCCGTCTCCGTGTTTGGCGTTGAGCGCGTCAGCAACCTCCATGCACGGCCCCGCCTTGCGCGATGAGATCACAATCCGCGCTCCATGAGCGGCCATCTGCTCCGCGATCGCCTTACCAATCCCCCGCGAAGACCCGGTGATGATTGCGGTTTTTCCTTTAAGATCGAAAAGGTTGGCCATCATTTTGCCTCCCGGTCAAACTCACCAAAGCTTTTGCCGTCTTCGGCCAGTGACATCAGCAGATCGGATGGGGTCCAGTGCACGCCGCCTGCGCCGTTGCTCCAGTCTTCCAGTTTGTTGGCGACCGTTTTGAGCCCCACCGTGTCGAGATAGTGCATGGGGCCACCGCGCCAGCGTGGGTAGCCATAGCCATAATTGTAGACGACATCGATATCAGAAGCCCGTTGCGCCACACCTTCTGACAGGACATGCGCACCTTCATTGGCAAGCGCAAATTGCGTGCGTTCGACGATTTCTTCGGCGCTGATGGTGCGGGTATTGATACCCAGTTCTGAGCGCACTTCTTCGATGATGCGTGTGGCGTCGGTGTTTTCACTGCGGGCACGCGTTTCAGGGTCATAGGCATAGAAGCCACTGCCGGATTTTTGCCCCAAGAAACCTGCCTCCACCAAACGGTCCGCAACTGTGTAGACCCGCTTTTCGTGCTCGTCCAAGTCCTGGTCAGCGCGGGATTTATAGCCAATGTCGAGACCGGCCAGATCGGAAACCGCAAACGGCCCCATGGCCCAGCCGAAATCCGTCAACGCCTTGTCCACCTCGGCGGGCGATGCGCCTTCGAGCACCAAAAGGTTGGCTTGCCGCAAATATGGCGTGAGCATGCGGTTGCCGATAAAGCCGTGACCGACACCTGCTACCACGGCGACTTTGCGCGTTTTCTTGGCGACGGCCAGCGCGGTGAGCAACACATCGTCCGCCGTCTTTTCCGCTCGCACGATTTCCAGCAGTTTCATGATATTGGCCGGTGAGAAATAGTGCATCCCCAGCACGTCTTGCGGTCGGGAGGTTTCGGCTGCGATGGCATCAATATCGAGATAGGATGTGTTGGAGGCCAGCACCGCGCCGGGCTTGGCCACCGCGTCCAGCTTGCGAAACACCTCGCGTTTGACGTCCATGGTCTCAAATACGGCTTCGATGATCAGATCGCATTCGGCCAGATCATCATAGCTTGTGGTGCGCGACAGCCGTGCCATGCGCTCCGCCACACCGGCTTGTGTAATGCGACCGGACTTGATGCCCCGCGCCCAGTTCTTTTCCATGGTGGCCAGACCGCGATCCAGCGCGGCGTCGCTCATCTCTAGCATGGTGACGTCAAACCCGGCTTCGGCATAGGTCATGGCGATACCGCCGCCCATGGTGCCCGCGCCCAGAACGCCCACTTTCTTGATTGTCCGTGGCGCGCCTTGAACGTCCGCAGGTGGCTTTGGGGCCTGACGCTCGGCAAAAAAGATGTGACGCAACGCCTTTGATTGGTCGGAAACCACCAATTCCATGAAGGTCGCCCGCTCCCTTTTGATGCCTTCCGCAAACGGGGTCTCGTAAGCGGCCCGCACACACTCCGCAGCCTTGATCGGCGCAATGGCGCCTTTTGCTTTTTTGGCAATCACGACCATCGCCTCATCAAACTGCCCTGCGATTGCGTCGCTCATGGTCAGATCAACTTTGGAGAGACGGCGATCTTGGAACGGTTGATTGTGAACGGCTTTGGCCTTGGCGATGGCCGCGTCTACCACGTCCGCATCAACGACATCATCCACCAGACCGATGGCTGCCGCCTTTGTGCCGTTGATGGGGGCACCGCCACCTACGATCGTGACAGCTTCAATAGGGTCTTGCAGCAAACGCGGCAGCCGTTGTGTGCCACCGGCACCGGGCAGCAGGCCGAGGTTCACCTCCGGCAGGCCCAGCTTTGCGGCGGAATTGGCAACCCGGTAGTGGCAGGCCAGTCCAACCTCAAGGCCGCCGCCCAGCGTATTGCCCTCAATCGCGGCAACGACGGGGATACTCGTTGCTTCGATGATGTCGCAAACTTCAGGTAGGCCCGGTTCAATAGGTGGTTTACCGAATTCCCGGATATCGGCCCCGGCAATGAATGTGTTGCCACGCCCGGCGATCACCGCAGCTTTCGCGCCATTAGCAACGGCACTCGACAACTCTTCAACGATGCCGCTGCGCACATGATGGGACAGGGCGTTGACGGGCGGGTTGTCGATCCAGATGACAGCGACGTCGCCTTGCATCTCGGTGCTGACAGATTTGGTCATAGGTTTGTCTTTCAAAGTTTAGGCTCAAACAAAAACACCACCGTCATCCCGGGCCTGTGCCCTGGACCTTTGAAGGCTGGCACTGGTGCAAACGTTTGATGGACGCCCTGTCGTAAGCTTACGTGAAATGTGATGGCCTTGAGGGTCCCGGGGACGAGCCCCGGGATGGCGACCACTGCACAGCCTTGTGAGGCGAGACGCCGATCAATACACCTCAAACAGTCCGGCAGCGCCCATGCCACCACCCACGCACATGGTGCACACGACATATTTTGCGCCACGGCGTTTGCCTTCGATCAGCGCGTGACCGACCATGCGCGCGCCTGACATGCCGTAGGGATGACCGACTGAAATCGCGCCGCCATTGACGTTCAACTTCTCATTGTCGATGCCCAGCACATCGCGGCTGTGCAACACCTGCACGGCAAAGGCCTCGTTCAATTCCCAAAGATCAATGTCATCGATTTTTAGGCCGAACCGTTCCAGAAGCTTTGGCACCGCATAGATGGGGCCAATGCCCATCTCGTCCGGCTCAAGCCCTGCCGCTGCCATGCCGCGATAGGCACCCAAAGGCTGAATTCCGCGTTTCTCAGCTTCCTTCGCTTCCATCACAACTGCAGCGGAGGCTCCGTCGGAAAGCTGGGACGCGTTGCCGGCAGTGATGGTTTTGTTGGGGCCCAAAACAGGTTTCAGGCCTTCAAGACCTTCTAGCGTGGTGGACGGGCGGTTGCCTTCGTCCTTGTCCAAAGTCACTTCGTGCTCGGATTTCTCGCCCGTTTCCCTGTTCACCATCACCATTGTGGAGGTCAGGGGCACGATCTCGTCGTCGAACTTTCCAGCATCCTGCGCGGCTGCGACCCGCTGTTGCGACTGAAATCCGTAAGCGTCCATCACGTCGCGTGAAATGTTGTAACGGTCTGCCACCACTTCGGCAGTTTCCAGCATGGACATGTAGACGTTTGGGTGCATGGCCACGAGGGACTTGTCGATGCCAACGCGCATATCGTTTGTCTGCACCATGGAGATGGATTCAACGCCACCCCCCACACAGATCGGCATACTGTCATGCACCACCTGTTTAGCGGCTGTGGCAATCGCCATCATGCCGGAGGCGCA
Organism: Pseudomonadota bacterium; assembly: GCA_039815595.1. Classification (GTDB taxonomy): domain Bacteria; phylum Pseudomonadota; class Alphaproteobacteria; order Rhizobiales; family Rhizobiaceae; genus Pseudahrensia. The sequence continues at coordinate 10,267 of JBCBYZ010000033.1, forward strand.
CTGACGGTCGATTGACATGCCTGCAACCGTGACGGGTAGCCCCGCTTTCAAAGCAGACTGCCGTGCGATGTTGACGGCTTGCACGCCCTGCTGCATCGCGCAGCCCATCAAGACATCGTCAACCTCGCCAGGCTCGATCCCGGCCCGCTCAACGGCGTGTGCGATGGCATGGCCGGCCAGCGTCTGTGACGGTGTGTTGTTAAACGCGCCGCGATAGGCTTTGCCAATCGGGGTGCGGGCGGTGGATACGATGACGGCTTCACGCATGGCTTAAGGTCTCCTCCCAGAGAATAAGTGTCTTTGCTGTGGGTATGTGGCGTTGTTTTGCGCGACGGGTAACCCCATCTCTTCATCACGGTCCGACCCATTTCAAAACCGGCACGATGCTCACCAACATACTCAGTAGTATGTTGACTATGCCCCCTGATTTCGGCAAGGGCAAGCCGTTCTCCCCAGTCTTGATCCAACAGGTGGATCAAGAGCTGTCAGACCACTTAAAAAGACGACCCATCAAGACCCTATCAAGACAAAGGAATTGTCATGACCTTGGAAGAAATCACCACCCACATGCAGTCCCAAGTCGCTGAAAAAGGCGGTATCGACGGCAAGATCGTCATGTTTGATTTTGGCGATGACGGCAAACTCACCATCGATGGGTCGCAGACACCCGCTGTCGTGAGCAACGATGACGCCGCAGCTGACTGCACCGTTGTGGTCGACAAAGACGTATTTGAAAGCATCGCTTCCGGCGAAGAAAACGCCCAGATGGCTTTCATGTCCGGCAAATTGAAGGTCGAAGGCGACATGGGTATCGCCATGCAGCTTGGTAGCCTGTTGGGCTAACCCAAAGGCGACCTGCCTGCCGCATCGGCGATTGAGAGCATCACACCCCCATGACAATTACACCCCTATGACCATTACAAAAGACGCTGTTCTTGAAACCTTGTCGCGTTTGGAAATTCCAAACGGCGACGGGGACATCGTCTCTGCTGGCATGGTGTCTGATCCGTTCATCACGGAAACGGACGCGGGGGCCAAAGTCATGTTCTCCCTCGCTGTGCCGGCTGAAATGGCGCAGGCCTTGGAGCCGCTGCGTGTTACGGCCCAAAAAACCGTGGAAGCCATGCCGGGCGTGGCTTCCGTGATGGCTGTGCTGACGGCGGAGCGTAAGGGCAGCGCCGGTGGTGCGGCCGCTCCCGGTGCCGGTGGCCCGCCACCTCCGCCACCCATGCATAAAAAAGCGCAACCGGCCGCCCCTAATCAGCCCGCTGCTCCAGCAGGCGGTCCACCGGGTGGCCAAAGCCCCCAATCTGCGGCGCGTGGCGTGCCCGGTGTTCGCCACATCATCGCTGTTGCCTCCGGCAAGGGAGGCGTTGGTAAATCGACGACCGCGGTCAATCTGGCTCTGGCGCTGAAAGAAGCCGGTCTTTCCGTCGGCGTTCTGGACGCCGATATTTATGGCCCTTCGTTGCCAAAATTGCTGGGCCTGAACAAAAAACCGGAGGCCGATGGCCGCGTGCTGCAGCCCTTGGAAGCCTATGGCCTCAAGGCCATGTCCATCGGGTTTTTGATCGCTGAGGACAGCCCCATGATCTGGCGCGGTCCCATGGTGATATCTGCGCTGACACAGTTGCTGCGCGAAGTGGCATGGGGCAGCGAAGAAAATCCTTTGGACGTGCTCGTTGTGGATATGCCTCCAGGAACCGGCGACGCCCAATTGACGATGGCGCAGCAAGTGCCGCTCACCGGTGCAGTCATCGTCTCCACCCCCCAGGACCTTTCGCTGATTGATGCCCGTAAGGGTCTCAACATGTTCAACAAGGTCAGCGTGCCGATCCTTGGCATTGTGGAAAACATGAGCACGTTCATCTGTCCCAAATGCGGTGAGCGGACGGACATTTTTGGCCATGGCGGCGCCCATGATGAGGCGGAACGGCTCGGTGTGCCTTTTCTAGGCGGCGTGCCGCTACACCTGGATATCCGCGCGCTGTCCGACGCTGGAACGCCGGTGGTGGCGGAACGGCCTTCGGGACCCCATGCGGCGGTGTATCGTGAAATTGCCGCCGGTATCTTGCCCGCATTGCAGGATGATGTGGCGGACGGCCCAACCATCGTATTTGAATAGGCACACGCCATGGCTGACACGTCTCCCGCTCCGCGGACTGTTACCAGCCTCTCAGCCCAAGACATTCGCGCGGTCGCAACCTGGCCTTTGGTCATCGACGCATTGCGCGAAGGCCACCGTCTGCCATCGGCGGACATCAATGATCTTTTGGTGGGCAGTCATGCCGACGATAAGGCCATCATGCTGGTGCGTGGGGCATGGATTAACGGCTTGGCCAGTGGCGTGAAGGCGGCAACCGTCGTGCCCGCCAATCCCGACCGCACACCGCCCTTGCCGAGCGTACACGCGCAGATCGTGTTGTTTGATGCGGTAACGGGCCAAATCACCGGTCTGGTGGACGGAACGGAGGTAACGGCTTGGAAAACAGCCGGCGACAGCGCGCTTGGGTCCGATTTGCTATCCCGACCGGACAGCGAAACCCTGCTGATGGTGGGCGCGGGTGCCATGGCAGCGCCGTTGATCGCGGCGCACCACACCGTCCGCCCGAATCTCAAACGTGTATTGGTGTGGAACCGGTCAGCCGCCCGTGCGGACGCATTGGTGGAGGACTTGTCGGGAATTTATGAAAACATCCTCCGGGTCGAAGACTTGGAAGCGGCGGTTGGTGATGCAGACATCGTGTGCAGCGCCACAATGACAGTAGACCCGATTCTGAAGGGTGCTTGGCTGCGCCCCGGCACCCATGTTGATTTGGTGGGAGCCTTCACACCCGCCATGCGCGAAACGGATGACGAGACTCATGCGGTTGGCCGTTGGTTTGTCGACAGCCGAAAAACCACGCTGCACCACATCGGCGAGTTGAAAATCCCGTTGAAAACGGGTGTCATCGGGGAAGGGGCCATTCAGGGCGACCTGTACGAACTGGTGGCGGGACAGGCCGGTCGAAAAACGCCCGAAGACATTACAGTTTTCAAAAACGGCGGTGGTGCCCATCTCGACATCATGGTGAGTGCTGCGCTGGTCGCAAAGCATAACAGCGATAGAGCGGACGCGTGAAAGACGCAGACCTTCATATTGTCTTGGGAGCCGTGCAAGAGCCTGTTTTGCTGGTGGACCGGTTCCAGCGCATCGTTCACGGCAACGCACCGGCGCTTGAGATGTTTGGCCCGGACCTCGAAGGCAAGACCTTTGTGCGTGTGTTGCGCCAACCGGCGGCTCTCAAATGCTTGTCTCAAGTTGTAGACGGCAAGGCCCGCGCCGAGGCGGATTTGATCATTCAGGGCGAACAATCGGTCCAATCTCTTCCCTATAAAATGACCGCAGTGCATTTGGGGAGTGACGATCCGGCCATTGCCATCACGTTCAAGGACGTTTCGGCCCTCGTTCAGGCGGCGCAGATGCGCTCGGACTTCGTGGCCAATGTGAGCCATGAACTGCGCTCGCCCCTCACCACGCTCTCCGGCATGATTGAAACGCTGATGGGCAATGCCCGCGACGATCCGGAAGCCCAGCAGCGGTTCCTCAAGATCATGGAACGTGAAGCGAGCCGTATGGACCGGCTGATTGGAGATCTTTTGTCCTTGTCGCGTGTGGAAGCTGACGAGCGCATCCGCCCCACGGACAGTGTCGATCTGGTGGAAATCATTTTTAATGTTCTCGCCTCCATGCGCGAACGTGCGGAGGGAGAGGATCGAACACTGGCCTTTGAGCCCGCAGCGGAACGTTGCATCGTTTCAGGCAAAGCGGACGAGCTGACGCAGGTGTTTCAAAACCTGATCGAAAACTCGGTAAAGTATTCCAAGCCGGGTGGCTTTGTGGAGGTTCGGGTGGAATGGCAACGCACCGCGCCGCGTTTTCTCACCCCTGTTTGGGCGATTTCCGTGCGGGATGAAGGGGAGGGGATCGCCCCGGAGCACATACCCCGCCTGCAAGAGCGCTTTTACCGTGTGGATTCTGGCCGTTCACGCCAAATGGGGGGCACAGGTCTTGGGCTTGCCATTGTCAAACACATTCTAAACCGCCACCGCGGCCGCCTCAACATCGAAAGCCAACTCGGTGCGGGCACGACGATGACCGTGCTGCTCCCGGCCAGCCTGCAGCACGCGCCGTCTGTGCTCCGTGGAGAATTCGATCAGCAGCCTGTTCGGTAAACATCTGCAGATCGTGTTTTTGCGGCGGTCATCCGTCTCATTTTGTCCTGCATCACTGTGGAAAAGCCCGACTTGTTCGACCAATTCCGGCTTTTCTTGGCTCATTTGGGTACGAGACCGCTTCTGTCACAAAACTGTAACAGAACAGTCACAGACGCTTCGCAGTCGCTGCCTAGGCCAGCGCTGTCACGGCTAAAGGTAGCCTTAAACACACCCGTCCTTTTTGGAGGAACTGCTCAATGACACGTTCGCTGAAGAACAAACTCGCCATGTCGGCTTTCGCCGTCGTCGGTACATTCGCCATTTCCACAGCCGCTCAAGCCCGCGACCAAGTGCAGGTTGCCGGTTCTTCGACTGTTTTGCCCTATGCAAAAATTGTCGCCGAAAACTTCGGTGAAACATTCACACAGTTCAAAACACCGGTTATCGAGTCCGGCGGCTCTTCCGCAGGTCTGAAAGAATTCTGCCGCGGTGTTGGTCCAGACACCATCGACGTTGCAAACGCTTCCCGCGCGATCCGTTCCAAGGAAGTCGAAGCTTGCGCCGCAAACGGTGTGACTGAAATCCAGGAAATCCGTATCGGTTACGACGGCATCGTGTTCGCAACTGACATCAATGGCCCAGACTTCGCCATGCAGCCTGCTGACGTCTACAAGGCGCTTGCGGCTAAAGTCGTCGTCGACGGTAAGCTGGTCGACAACCCATACAAGACCTGGAACGAAGTGAACTCCGCTTTCCCAGCTTGGGACATCGCCGCTTACATCCCTGGTGAAAAGCACGGCACACGCGAAGTGTTTGAAGACAAAGTTCTCGAAGTTGGTTGTGAAGCAACCGGCCAGCTGCAGGCTCGTATCGACTCCGGCATGGACAAAAAAGCTGCTGAAAAAGACTGCATTGCAGTCCGCAAAGACGGCGGCACAGTCGACATCGACGGTGACTACACAGAGACTCTGGCCCGCATCGACGCCAACAAAACCGGCGTTGGCGTATTCGGCCTAGCATTCTACGAAAACAACGCTGACAAGCTGAAAGTGGCAACGATTGGCGGCATCACACCGTCCACCGAAACCATCGCTTCCGGCACCTACCCTGTGTCCCGCCCGCTCTACTTCTACGTGAAAAAAGCGCATATCGGCGTGATCCCGGGCCTCAAAGAGTATGTGGAATACTTCACATCCGACACCATGGTTGGCCCAGACAGCCCATTGGCTGAATACGGCCTCGTGGCTGCTCCAGAAGGTGAGCGCGACGCAGTGCGCAAAGGCTTCACTGACGGAAAAACCATGTAATCTGGTTTTCTTGGAGTGCGGTTCATTCGAGCCGCACTCTTTTTTCTTTTCAGACATTAATTGGAACAGTCCGATGTCGGCCGCCACACTCGCATTCATTGTTTTGGCCATCGGGGCGTTAGGTTTCCTGCTCGGTCGCATGAAAGCCCTTTCCGTATCGGGCGGTAAGCTGTCCACACTTCATTCTTTGCCCGGCTATTACGGCTGGCACGTATTTATCTGGGCTACGCTTCCGGCCATTGCGCTGTTGAGTGCGTGGCTTCTCATCTCACCCAACGTCGTTTCCAGCAATGTGCGCGCTGCGCTTCCTGCTGATGTGCTGGCGGAGGGGACCAACAAGATCAATCTAAACATGGGGATGATCGATTCTATCGCAGGCGGTCTTCGTCTTCTGGATGATCGTGAACTCACCCAAGTGTCTGCCGGTTTCCGCGAGTTGCGACCCATTTTGGCAGAAAAAGGCGTTGCGCTGGCAGCCAATGGCGAAGACTACATGGTTGAAGCCGCCCGCCAGCAGATCGCAGCCGAAGACGGCAGCCGCTTCTGGATGACGGTTCTCACCATCGCCACATCGCTCTTGCTGGCGGGGTATGCGTGGAGCCGTGTCGCCTTGCGGTTCAGGGCGCGCAACAAGGTGGAATTCGTTGTTCTGGCCGGTCTGGTTGTGGCGTCTGCCATCGCCATTCTCACCACCGTGGGGATTGTGTTCTCCATGATATCGGAAACCGGTCGGTTTTTCTCTTCTGTGCCGCCGTTAGAGTTTTTCTTCGGCACCGTTTGGGATCCGCGCTTTGCTGCGGCAGACGACCCCAATGCCGCCGGTCAGTTCGGTCTTATACCGCTCCTCGCCGGTACGCTTTACATCGCCTTGGTGGCTATGTTGGTGGCTGTGCCGATCGGCCTCTTCGCCGCCATTTACATGGCAGAATATGCCGGCCCGAAATTGCGCGCTACCGCAAAGCCGTTGCTGGAAGTGCTGGCCGGTATTCCAACCATCGTCTACGGCTTTTTCGCACTCGTCACCGTGGGTCCTTTCCTGCGCGATATCAGTGCGCAAATCTCGGGCATCGCAACGGGCGATGTGGCCAGCTTCATTCAAGCGCAAAGCGTTCTGACGGCGGGTGTGGTGATGGGGATCATGCTGATCCCATTCGTGTCGTCGCTTTCCGATGACATCATCACCCAGGTGCCCCGCGCCATGCGCGATGGCTCTCTGGGCTTGGGTGCCACTCGCTCTGAGACGGTGCGCAAAGTCATCTTGCCCGCGGCGTTGCCCGGCATTGTCGGGGCCTTACTGCTGACGGCGTCTCGCGCCATTGGTGAGACCATGATCGTGGTTTTGGCCGCCGGTGTGGCTGCCCGCATGTCGGTTAACCTGTTTGAACCCATGACCACGGTCACGGTGAAGATCGTCAGCCAGCTGACCGGTGACCTTGAATTTACATCACCTCAAACGTTGGTTGCCTTCGCCTTGGGTCTCACACTCTTCTTCATCACGTTGGCGCTGAACGTCTACGCCCTCTATATCGTCCGCAAATACCGGGAACAGTACGAATGAGCGTCGAAGCAAACGTCCAAACTTCGGCTGAACGCAAAGCCGCCAGCAAGGACTTCAACCTCAAAAAGCGCTACGCCGCTGAACGACGCTTTCAGGTCTACGGGATCATCGCCATCGCGCTAGGCGTGTTCTTTTTGGGTGCGCTTTTGTTCTCGGTTGTCACGAAGGGTTACACAGCCTTTTGGCAGACGTCGATCAATCTGGACGTCACGTTCGACGAGAAGGTCATTGACCCATCCGGTAAGCGTGCGACCGATCCCAATGTGCTGCTCACCGCAAACTACTCGCGCCTCGCCCGCAACGCGCTGGCTGAAAAGCTGGGTTTGGAAAATCCGAACCGTCCCATGTTGCGTGATGTAAACAACATGATCTCCGCAGGGGCCCGCATCCAATTGCGCTCCATGGTACTCGCCGATCCCTCAATCATCGGCCAGACCCGCAATGTCTGGGTTTTGGCCAAGGGTGATGTCGACAGTATCAACAAAGGTCAGGTTGATCTGACGGTCGATGAAAGCCGCCGTCAGGTGAACGACCGACAGGTCGGCTGGATGAACCAGTTGTCCGAAGCGGGGGCGATGCAGCAGCGCTTCAACACTGGACTGTTCGTAAATGGAGCTTCAAGCCGCCCGGAAATGGCTGGCATGGGCGTGGCGATCATTGGCTCGCTTTACATGATGCTCATCGTTTTGGCCTTGGCGCTCCCCATTGGTGTGGCCGCCTCGATCTATCTGGAAGAGTTTGCGCCGAAGAACCGTTGGACCGATCTCATTGAGGTCAACATCAACAACCTCGCGGCGGTGCCGTCCATTGTTTACGGCCTGCTGGGTTTGGCCTTGTTCATCGCGTTTGCTGGTCTGCCCCGCTCGGCCTCGCTGGTTGGTGGTTTGGTGCTCACGCTCATGACACTACCCACCATCATTATCGCCACACGGGCGGCGCTGAAGGCGGTTCCACCGTCCATTCGCTCTGCCGCTTTGGGGGTTGGTGCCTCAAAAATGCAGATGGTGTTTCACCACGTCTTACCGCTTGCCATGCCCGGAATTTTGACTGGGACGATCATTGGACTGGCGCAAGCGCTGGGCGAGACGGCACCGCTTCTCCTGATTGGCATGGTAGCTTTTGTTGCCAATATGCCCGCCACCCCGCTGGATCCTGCAACGGCGCTTCCGGTGCAGATTTTCATGTGGGCCAACGAGGCCGAACGCGCGTTCGTGGAGCGCACATCCGGGGCGATCATCGTGTTGCTGCTCTTCTTGGCGGCCATGAACATCACCGCGATCTTCCTTCGCAAACGGTTTGAACGGCGCTGGTAAAGGGTGGACGCGACCGGTCACTGCCAAACGCCGGCAAGCACAGTTTGACGAACTGACCAAATAGATGAAGTTGAGTAACACCTTAAGTGGATATCGAGATGGACATGAGCACACACACCGACGCAAGCGATGCGACCGCCTTGCCCAAGACCGCCGATCACACCAAGCCGGTAAAAATGCGTGGCGAGAAAGTCAGCGTGTTCTACGGCGAAAAACAGGCGCTGTTCGATGTTGATTTGGACATCCGCCAAAACCAGGTCACCGCTCTCATCGGCCCATCCGGATGTGGCAAATCCACCTTCCTGCGCTGTCTGAACCGCATGAACGATACGATCGATATCCGTCGCGTTAAGGGCAATCTTTCCTTGGATGGGACGGATATTTACGACGCCAATGTGGATGTCGTGGAACTGCGGGCGCGAGTGGGCATGGTGTTCCAAAAGCCCAATCCGTTCCCCAAATCGATTTTCGAAAACATCGCTTACGGTCCCCGCATCCACGGTTTGGCGCACAACGCAACCGATATGGAAGAAATTGTGGTGTCCAGCCTCAAGCGCGCCGGGCTTTTCGATGAGGTCAAGGACCGTTTGAAAGAGCCGGGCACGGGCCTTTCCGGTGGTCAGCAACAGCGTCTGTGCATCGCCCGCGCCATCGCAGTCTCGCCTGAAGTGATCTTGATGGACGAGCCGTGCTCAGCCTTGGACCCGATTGCCACGGCAGTTGTTGAAGAGCTGATCGACGAATTGCGCCAAAACTACACGATCGTAATTGTCACCCACTCCATGCAGCAAGCGGCCCGCGTGAGCCAGGAAACTGCGTTTTTCCATCTCGGTTACGTCGTTGAAACCGGCGTCACGGATGACATTTTCACCAAGCCTTCCGACCCGCGTACGGAAGCCTACATCACCGGCCGCATCGGCTAACGGGCCGCATTCGCCTGCCACCATATGATGCAACGCAGTTCCTCCGGCCAAGGATAGCGGCCCGGCGGGAACGGCCTGAAGGACAAAGAACCATGAACGGGAAATCCAGCGACGATCACATCTCAACGGCGTTCGACAACGATTTGCGCCAGATCGAGAACCTTGTGGTGACGATGGGCGGTCTGGTCGAAGAGCAGATCGAACAGGCAGCCCAAGTGATTGTCACGCGCGACTTGGAAAAAGCCGCTGCACTCATCGCGTCTGACAAGCGTGTTGATGAGATCGAAGAGGAAATTGACCAACTGGTGGTCCGCATCATCGCTTTGCGCCAACCGGCGGCCCAGGATTTGCGGGCGGTCATGGCCGCCTTGAAACTGGCTTCTGATTTGGAGCGGATTGGCGACTACACTAAAAACCTAGCCAAGCGCACCCAGGTGCTGGCGCAGGTGGCCCCCGTCGGCAACACCGCCAAAAGCGTCAAACGCATGTGCATGATGGTGCGCCAGATGGTGAAGGATGTGCTCGACGCTTACTTGAGCCGCGATCTTGCATCTGCCGATGAGGTGCGTTTGCGGGATGAGGACGTCGATCAGGTTCACAACAATCTGTTCCGTTCATTGCTGACTTACATGCTGGAAGACCCGCGCAACATCACGCCCTGCATGCACCTTCTGTTCATCGCCAAAAACGTGGAACGCATGGGTGACCACACCACGTCTATTGCCGAACAGGTGCACTTCTTGATTACCGGTGAGATGCCGGATGACGAGCGCCCTAAAGGCGACGTCACCAGCACAACCTTTGTCGAAGCCGGTTCTGCCGCTTGATGAAACCGGTTGCCTGAATGTCTACATCCGCCACCATTCTCGTCGTTGAGGACGAAACCGCCCAGTTGGAAATGCTGCGCTATAACCTTGAAAAAGAGGGATATCGCGTGGTCTGCGCAGAGGACGGCGAAGAGGCCATATTGGTCGCCCGTGAAGAAGCGCCGGACGCCATCGTGCTGGACTGGATGCTGCCGTCACTGTCCGGCATCGAAGTGTGCCGCCGTCTCAAGGCCAGTGCCGAAACGGGCACGATCCCTGTCATCATGCTCACCGCGCGTGGCGAAGAAGCGGACCGCGTGCGCGGTTTGGAAACCGGAGCCGACGACTATGTGGTCAAACCTTATGGCGTGGGCGAACTCATTGCCCGTATTCGCGCCCGCCTGCGCCGTGCCCGGCCCTCCGCTACAGGTGAGACGCTGACGTTTGAAGATATTTCGGTCGATACAGAACAGCACCGTGTGACCCGCAACAACACCTCCTTGCGTTTGGGCCCGACGGAATTTCGCTTGCTCACCGTGTTTATGGAGCGCCCGCGCCGTGTGTGGAGCCGTGATATGTTGCTGGACCGAGTGTGGGGGCGTGATGCCGATGTCGATCTGCGAACGGTAGACGTCCATGTAGGCCGCCTCCGCAAAGTGCTGAATTCCGGCGGCAGTAAAGACCTCATTCGCACCGTGCGCGGCGCAGGCTACTCACTCGATTCCGACGACTGATTGATTTTTCAACCGTTTCCCCGCGCCTTTTCCCGCAACGGGCCCACCGCGTTGGCATGGGCATCAAAGCCCTCATAGCGGGCAAAAATGTCCGTGCGCGGCCCCATGGCCTGCAAGCCTTCACGCGTCAGTTCGCCGATGGAACAGCTCTTGAGAAAATTCATCACACCAAGCGGCGATCGCGTTTTTGCGGCACCGGATGTTGGCAGCACGCAATTCGGGCCCATCATGTAGTTTGCGATGGAACCCGGTGTGTCTTGGCCCAGCAGAATCTCTGAGGCGTTGCGGATGTGGGCGACGTGGCGATGCGGGTCTGTAGACAGAATCTGTAGATGCTCCGGCGCATAGTCGTTTATGAACGCATAAGCCTCTGCCTCGTTACGCGCCAGGACGATGCCGCCGCTTGTGCCGCCCAAGACGGCGCGGGAGTATCCGGCCCGCTCATCGCTCATCTCCGTCCAATACGTCTCGAAATGATCCCGGGCAGCGTGAGCCACCGCTTCGGAAGCTGTTACCAAAAACACCGACGAGTCCGCCCCGTGTTCGGACTCGATGATCGTGTCCAGGGCCGCGATAGCCGGGTTTGCACTTTCATCGGCAAACACGATGGCCTCCGACGGTCCTGCTGGCATTCCGGGGTCGATGCGATTGGCCAACGCAACTTTGGCCGCAGCCAGATAAGGACTGCCCGGCCCTTCGATCTTGCTGCACCGCGGTACGGTCTGCGTACCATAGGCAACGGCTGCCACCGCCTGCGCGCCGCCCGCCATGTAGACTTCGGAGACCCCCGCAATGTCCGCTGCCACCAGCGTTGCCGGATCGATGCGACCGTCCGGGCCAGGTGGTGTCACTACAATGATTTTCTCCACACCGGCCACGACGGCCGGGATCGTGCTCATCAGTGTTACGGACGGAAACGAGCCCTTTCCACGCGGGCTGTAGCAGGCGACGGAATCAATGGGTGTAAACCGCTCTCCAACCGTCGCGCCCGGCACGATTTCCATGCGCCAATCCATCTCCGGCATCTGGCGCTCGTGGAAACGGCGGATGTTATCGGCGGCATACCGCAGCACACCCACAAACGCTGGGTCTAAAGCGTCATAGGCTTGGGCGATGTCAGATGCGGAAGCCTTGAGGTTCTTGGCGCTGATGTCAGCCTTATCTAACTCGCGGGCATAGTGAACCAGTGCAGCATCTCCCTCCGTCTTTACCGCTTCGATGATCGGCATGACCTTCGCTATAAAGGGCGCAAGATCATCCTCCGCACGCAACAGCAATTCCTCGCGCGCATCATCCGTCATATCGGCCAAAACGTGCAGCGCGACGGGGTGAGGTGAGGCGGAACTGGGCATGATCTTATCCGGTTTGCGGACTGAATTTTGTCGCGCAGCCTATCGCATTGCCACAGATCAAAAGAAAGGCCGATCCAACGGGTAGGGTGCCACATCAAACGAAAGCGTCTTGTTTTGATATCCGTTTTGCGCCACCCAACAGCCAACACGACTGACCCGTTGGACCAAACCATGCGCAATCTTGAACTTCCCGGCCGTTCCCCCACCCACGCAACTGGGGCCATGGCGTCCACCTCCCACACACTGGCCACGCAAACGGCGCTCGACATCATGAAGGCTGGCGGCAACGCGCTGGATGCGGCCATTGCGGCCTGCGCGGTTCAATGTGTGGTGGAGCCTGGCTCCACGGGTATCGGCGGAGATTGTTTTGCCATGTACGCGCCGCAGGGCGGAACGGACGTGTGGGCGTTCAACGGCTCGGGCCGTGCACCGGCAGCCGCGACTGTTGAAAAACTGAAAAGCTTAGGCGTGACCGAACTCACCCGCACCTCTGCCCACAGCGTGATTATCCCCGGTGCCGTAGACGCCTGGTGCCGCATGAATGCTGACCACGGCAAATTGCCGATGGCTGACATTTTGCAACCGGCTGTCGATCTTGCCCGCAACGGCTATCCGGTCTCATCTCGCGTACACGCAGACTGGGTGAAAAACGCAGATCATCTGACGACAGACGACAACTTAGCGGCGATCTTTCTGCCGGTGCCACCGGTGGGCAGCTTGCATAAACAGACCGGCCTCGCCGACGCGCTGGAACGGATCGGCAAAGAAGGCCGCGCCGCGTTCTACGAAGGCGACATGGCTGCTGACATGGTGGACGCTTTGAAAGCCAAGGGCGGTTTGCACACGCTTGATGATTTTGCCGCCGCCAAGGGCAATTACTTCGAACCCATCAGCAGAGACTACCGCGGCCACACAATCGTGGAATGCCCGCCGCAGGGGCAGGGCATGATTGCGCTTCTGTTGATGAACATGATGGAGACCCAAGGCGTTGAGCCCAACCTTATGTCGGCAGACCGTATCCACTTGGAGTTGGAAGCCTGCCGCCGCGCCTACGCATCACGGGGTGTCTATTTGGGCGATCCCGATTACAGCACCATCCCGGTGGAAGAGATCATCTCAAAAGCCTACGGTGCGCAGCTTGCCGCAGACATCGACCCCGACCGGTCGCGCCATCCCAAAGATGCTCTCAAATTGAAGCCCCATAAAGACACGGTTTACATCACGGTGGTGGACGAGGACCGCAATTGCTGCTCTTTCATCAACACCCTGTTCTTTGGCTGGGGCGGCGGCATCACATCGGAAAAATATGGCATCGTCCTCACCAACCGGGGCGAGGGGTTTGTGCTGGAAGAAGGCCATCCCAACTGTATCGAACCGGGCAAGCGCCCGTTGCACACGATCATTCCGGCCATGGTGCAAAAGGACGGCAAGACGATCATGAGCTTTGGTGTGATGGGGGGCGAATATCAGGCCATGGGTCACATGCAGTTTCTCACCCGCTATTTTGACTACGGCATGGATGTTCAAGAGGCGCAGGACGCACCCCGCTGGATGGTCGACCCGTACACGGGCGAAGCGGAGATTGAAGGTCGGGTGCCGCAGGAGGTGGTCGATGAACTGCGTGCGCGGGGTCACACAATCGACTACGCCACAAGTCCCATTGGGGGTTCGCAAGCCATCGCGATTGATTGGGAAAACGGCATCCTGACTGGCGGCAGCGACCCACGCAAAGACGGCAGCGCGGCCGGGTACTGAGCCCAATTGACTATTGAGTTCAAAGTCGGGGATCGGGTCGTCAAGAATGCGCGCACTTGGGAAGAGAACGATTTTGATGGTTGGGGCAGGGGTGAAGGTGTAGGTATCATTGTCGAGCCACCATTCTCTCTGGAGGGATCTGGCGAGGTTGACGTCCGTTGGCCCTCTGGCCGCTGCTTTGAACCGGTAGTCGGCCTGTTGCCTGCCGGGGACACCAAGGGTGATGATCAAAAAGAACGCAAAGTTCGCTCTGATACCTGATATGGCCAATCGCTGGCCGCACTCTTATTTCAGAAAGACCCTACGATGACCGAAAAAAGAACCGCTCTCATCACAGGAGCGTCTGCGGGTATTGGTAAAGAGCTCGCAATCCTGCACGCCAGCCGTGGCGGCGATCTGGTGTTGGTCGCGCGGCGCGAAGCGGAATTAAACGCCCTAAAGGCCGATTTGGAGCAACGCTTTGGCGTTTCGGTTATGGTCATTGTGGCTGATCTGGCAGAGGTATCTGCACCCCAGACCATCTACGACACGCTGAAAGCCAGCGGTACGCGGGTAGACTATCTCATCAACAATGCCGGCCTGGGTGCCAACGGCCTGTTTCATGAACGGCCCATCGAAGACAATCTCAAGATTGTCGATGTGAATATCGCAGCGCTCATGCGTCTCACACATCTGTTTTCAAATGACATGGTGAAGTGTGGCTTTGGCCGTATTCTGCAAGTCGGTTCCACGGCAGGCACCTTGCCCGGTCCGCTCCACGCGACTTACCACGCCTCGAAAGCCTTCGTGAATTCCTTCAGTTTCGCGTTGGACGAAGAATTGCGGGCCTTTGGCGTGACCTCCACCGTGCTCGCGCCGGGGCCGGTGCAGACCGAATTCTTCAAAGTCGCCGATATGGAAAACACCAAGGGCGTGCGCACATTTGCCGATCCCGTAGACGTCGCGCTCCAAGGGTACGAAGCGATGGAGCGTGGCGATCTGATCTGCATCAACGATCCCAAGTTGCGCTTGCTGACCGGATGGATCATCCCGCTTTTGCCGCGTCGCAAAGTCTTAAAAATGGCCCGCAGCTTCGCCACCAAAGTGTGAGCAAACCGGCCCGATTGAGCAGTTCCGTTTTCTGGCAGAACCCTATGCTTCGGTTGCCAGCCACGTCTCCAGTTTTGCGATCTGATCATCGCTCATGACGAGGCCGAGCTTGCTGCGCCGCCAGATGATGTCTTCAGCAGTCCGTGCCCATTCCTGGGTCATCAGATAGCGCACTTCCACTTCGTATAGACCGTTTCCAAAGTCCTCGCCTAACTGTTCAAGCTTGGTCGCATTGCCCATCACCATCGCGATGCGGGTGCCATAGGCGTTACACAATCGGCGCAGGGTCTGCCCGGGCACGAAGGGATAGGTTGCGGCCATGCGGGTCACCAAAGCGTCGAAGCCTTGCACCGGAAAGTCGCCGCCGGGCATAGCGGCCTTTGCGGTCCAGGGGCGCCCCTTCCGGCCAATCGTGTCTTCGATCTTCTCCATCATGCGTTCGGCCAGTTCGCGGTAGGTGGTGATCTTGCCGCCGAAGATGTTGACCAAAACCGCTTCACCAGCCCTCGCAGCACCATCTTCCTTGAAGATATAGTCGCGCGTGGCTTCTTGGGCAGCGGTCGCGCCATCATCATAGAGAGGACGCACGCCGCTATAGGTCCAACGGA
>JBCBYZ010000150.1:0-7111 GCA_039815595.1 Pseudomonadota bacterium
GGAGGAGTGACGGTTTCATTTGGGATCACAGGGCTGGGTTCGCAAAAGAGCCCGGTGCTCAAGTCTGTCTCGAGCCTCTGCGGACGGTATGCCCGCTCAGTCGCGTCGGCCTGCGCATCCAGCCAGTTGGCATGAGCCCAAAACGGACGGATGTGCATGTCCGAGGTCATGCCAACGTGGGCTCTGGTTTGGTTTTAGGTCAACAAAGCGTCTGACTTTCGACACCGCACAGGTTCCACTTAAAACGGAACGAACGGCTGAGTGCCGCCAATGCCATAGAAAATAACTGTTGCTTGCGCAGAAAGTACCGGCTTGGGCGTCGGGCTGATGCGCCGTCGATGTCTTTCACTTTATCGTTGAGCGAAACCACCTGCCGAAAGCGCCAAAACGACTTCAACCCTGAGTTACTTGAATTTCATGCTCAAATCGAGTTACGTGCAAGACAACGAATAATTCTTTTTGGTTCTATGGCCGACGCATTTTCACAAACGGCCCGTCTCGGACGGCTCACGACCGTATTGGGCGAAAACACTTTGGTTTTGTTGCGGATTGACGGAACAGACTACCTAAGTGCGCTTTTTGACTACACCGTCGAATGCCTGTCGGAAAAACACGATCTGGCCTTTGACCAATTGCTTGGCACGCACGCCACAGTCACGCTGACAGACCACGAAGGGTCAGAGCAACACTTCGACGGAATCGTCACCGAAGTACGGTGGAAGGGCGCGTCGGAAAACGGTTATCGTTACCAGCTTCAGCTGCGCCCCTGGCTGCATTTGGCGTCGCTGCGTCGCAATCAACGCATTTTCCACAACATGACCGTTGTCGATATCGTCGGGCAGGTTTTGAGCGCTTATGCGGAGGCCGGCACGCTTCGACAGGATTTGGTCAGCACATATCCCGAGCTTGAGTACACCGTTCAATACAAAGAAAGCGACTTTGCCTTTGTCAGCCGCATGATGGAGCGGCACGGCATTTCTTATCGGTTCGAGCACGATATGGGCAAACACGCGATGGTGACGACTGACATGGCTGTGAGCCACCCATCGATTGGCGCGCGTCCCTTCAAACGCGTGGACGGGCATCACCACCAAGAGATCGAACATTTTTGGGAATGGCACCCGGCCAGCCGTGTGACGACGGGGGCAATTCGGCTGACCGACTACAACTTTAAAACCCCGACCGCGACCATGGAGGCATCCATGGAAGGAGACGCGGCCTATGCCCAAGGCAAGATCGAAAGCTTTGACTGGCCTGGGGATTATCTGGATCTGGAGCGCGGACAGGTCGTGGCGCAATTGCGTGCGAGCGGCGAACGCGGCCAGGATCCGCGCTACCGCGCTTTTGGCGATATCCAGGGGCTGCGCAGCGGTGTTCTGGTGACACTGTCGGGGGACGAGGTCCCGGGCACGGGCGACGAATACATCTGCCTGCAAGCCACCCACACATTCGTGTCCAACAGTTACGGCACGGGTGGTCCATCCAGCGACGACTATGCCTGCACGGCGCGTTACATCCTGATGCCCAGCACGATGCCTCTGCTACCGGAACTCAAGACCGAGCGCGCCGATGTAAAAGGGCCCCAAACCGCCACGGTTGTGGGCGCAAAGGGCGAAGAGATCGATTGCGACGAGTATGGTCGCATCCTGGTCCATTTCCACTGGGACCTGGACTCTGCGTATTCCATGCGTTGCCGCGTGAGCCAAAACTGGGCCAGCAATACATGGGGCGGCATGGTGATCCCCCGCATTGGTATGGAAGTGTTGGTCGAGTTTCTGGATGGCGACCCTGACAAACCCCTGGTCACGGGCTGCGTCTTTAATGGCAAGAACGCTGTGCCCTACCCCCTGCCCGCTCACAAGACCAAGTCGGTTTTCCGCAGTGACAGTCACAAAAGTGACGGGCACAACGAACTGAGCTTTGAGGATGCCACCGGTGCCGAAAACATTGCACTGCATGCGCAGAAAGACCAAACGCTCAAGGTGCTCAACAACCGCATGAAGCGGGTGGACAATGATCAGGTGGAAAGCGTCGGCACAAACAAGAGCATCGAGGTCGGCAACAATCATCAGGAACGCATCGGCGGCTCGATGAACTTAACCGTGGGCGGCGGCAAGGCTGGCCTGTTCGGCGGCACGGCGGCCCTTCTGTCCCAGGCCACCGGCGATGCTTTGAACGTGTCGAGCGAGGCGGGCAACGCGTCCATTGGTGCGTTTTTGGGTGGTATCGTGGCGCAGACCGTGGGCGGCGAGGTTGCTTCCAACCCAAAAATCGCGGACTTCGATGCGGCGGGCGATCACTACAATGTAGCCGGTGCGAACCAGATCAAGACCGGAACAGCGCTTGGGTCCGTTCTGTCGTCTATCATGCCCATGGCTGGCGTCATGAACACCGTCATCGAAAAGTTTCAATCCGACACGATTGGCCTCGCCCGCACCGAACAGATTGGATTGTTCAAGAACACTTTGGTGGGCGCAGTCCAGAACACCTTTGTTGGGGCCAAGCAGTTCACCAAGGTTGGACAGGAACAGCGCCTGCAGGTGGGCAAGATCAAGACGGTCGAAGTTGGCGAAGAATATACAACAGCAGCGAACAAACGATCAGCACACTCCTCCGGCAAGCTATTTGAAATCCAGACCGAAGAGCAATTCACCGGTACCGCAAAAAAGTGGGAGATCAAGACGAGCGATACCCTGCTGTTGACGGCGCCCGGCGGATACATCGAAATCTCGAAATCCGGTGTCAAGATCCGCGGCAATAAGATCGAGGTTTTCGGCAACGCCATCGACTTCAAACCCGGCGGTGGCGGCGAAGGCTCGAAATGCCTGCGCGCGATGGCAGCGTCGGCGACTCCCTTTGTGAAATGATGCCATGGACGTGTTGAAACAAATATTGCTGGACCAGGATTACGAGGCGGAACCGATTTTTGCCGTGCTCGATGGCGCGCAGTTCGACGACTTGCCCATGGACCTCATGATGGGAGAATTTGTCAGCCGGTGCCTTTATCTGGACCGGGGCGACAATGACCCCGAGCAGGTCATAACAGCGCCCCACATGGTATGGCTCGACGAGCGGTTGCAAGACGAGGAAAACGGGCGCGCGCCACAAGAGGTGGTAGACGCTTTGGCCGAATTAGTGGATAGCAAGCCCGCAGCGGTTTTCTGGCAGTGCTCCGAAGGGGCTGACGCCCTATTCAAACACCTGCGCAGCATCAACATGGTCATGCTGCCGAAGATGGCGCTGCCCGAAGCGGAACGGAAATTCATCGAGGCAGATGAAGATTCCGTCCTGTTTCGCCATACCGATGCCAATGTGATGGCGCAGGTGATCCGCTCGCTGAATCAGCGCGAGGCAGTACGGCTGTTTGGACCTGCCGAAGCTATACTGTTTCAGGCTGAAGACCATTGGCAAGAAGGGCAGCCTTACAGCCGCTTTGACGTGTCCGACACGTGGCCCGCCCCGGCACCTGGCATGTTACGCTTTTCCGAACATTCCATGCATCGCCTGTCAAAGGTGCGCGAGGCAGGTCTGCGCAAGTGGGCAGTGATCGACTTTGCCACGGAACAAGACGATGCCGCACAACGCGAACAGATTGATGCGGCTTACTCACGGGCTGGCATCTATGGGCTCGACAGCAAAGAGGACATTTGGATGTTCATCGCGCTTGATCAGGAACACGGGCCCGAATTCGAGAAAAAACCGGGCTACGAAGACGTGATGGAGGCTCTGACGGACCTCAACGACAGCCCTGAACTGCGTATCGAATATGCCAGCGACGCCTGCAAAGCGCTGCAAGAAAGGGTGTAGCCATGGCGAGCGGATGCAAGGCATGCCAACAAAAATGCGGCAAAGGCAAATCAACGCCAAAGGGCAAAGCTGATGCGACCAAGAAAGCGCTTTGTAAAATCCTGTGCGTCGTACGCATGGAAATGTGCCAAGGAAAGCACAAGGGCAAAAAGGCCAGCAATGTTGCCGAAAAACGCGCCCGGGCGGATGCCAAGAACCCAAAGACCGCTTTGGGCAAAGCGACCAAGGGCAAGAACGTGGCAGTCAACAAGGGCCGCTACGTGAAGTACCCAGGGGCAAAGAAAAGCTGGGGACGCTCCCCTTTGGGACAGGCGGCGCTCGACCGTCAACTCGACAAGATCGAAAGGCAGATCAAGAAGAAAGCGGCCAAGGTTCTGGCGACCAAAGCGGCCAAAAAAGTCGCCACCGCTTGGATCAAGTTTGTGCCGATACTCAATGTTGCCTCGACGGTTTACGACGTCTACGATTTAGCCTCCACAGGTGCGGACATTTACAAACAAATTCAAAATGCGCGCAGTTCACTGAAGGGCGGGGACGTTTATCGCACCCGGCCCGATGTTGCGATCCAAGGCAAGAACGGCAAGCTTGAAAAAATTTATGACTTCAAGTTCGATGGCGACAAATGGCAGCCGGGTCAGAAGGAAATGTACGACAAAGACCTCAAGGACTCGGGCGCAGGCACAACAGCAGAGGAAGTGAATTCCCAGAATTGCGGTTGTGACGGTCCCAAAACCGTTGCGAGGACAGGGTGATGTCTTGGGTAGATGATCCTCTGTTTTCCGAGACGTTTGGCAGCGGCAACTGGGCTTCCAGTGTCGATCGCTTTGCAACGCCCGCCTTTCGTCTCAGCCTGAACACTTCGCGCTACGTTGGCGCACCCTATGACCACGTGGACGCTTATGAAGCGCTGTTTGACGTGTTCAAACCGATTTTGAAACGCGACGCGCAGCGGCTGTTGATGATCGACGTCAGTGGCAAGCCACGACGGCGCAAGTCCATCACGGACGCCGACTGGGCACCGTTCCAGCAGCAACGCGACATTCATCCCGACGATGACCGCTATTTCATCGGCTTCGACTATCAGGCCGGGTTTGTTAAGTCTGACTGGCCAAAACCAAGCGAGGTGCCAACCGGTTACATCCGGTACGATCTAGGCCCGACCAAGTTCCTGTCTCGGGATGACCGCAGCGGGCGACTGGATGCGTCCGTTCCGGTTTCGGACTTTCTGGACGGCACGCTGGATGTTGCCGCGCTCAAATCCGCCATGCTGGGTTTGCCCGTTTTCGCCGGGCTCGCGGGATATGGCATGTGCCAATCCGACACGTTCGATCACCCCCACGGAGAGGATGAGCAGCTCAAGAACATCGCGCGCAAGTTTCCGGTTCTGGACGTCTGCGGATCGGAAATGCGTCGGTTCTGGTATGACGATGACGACGACACCTCCAAACACTGGATCCCCGGTATCAACTGGCTGACCCTCGTGCGTGAGCCGTATCTGACGGTCATGGGCGGGGCCAAGGCCGTTACGGATGGAATCGACTCCGCCATTGAGGTCCAGACTGGCAACAACGGCGTGCTGTTCCAATTGGGCGACCGCCCGATCACGGGCGAAAAAGGAGTCGATGACGATCTGCTGCCACTCTATTTTGAATTGGGCCAGCGCCTGAAACCCAAAGGTGACGGCGCACCAAGTAAAACGGTGCCGTGGCAGAAACCATTCGGTGACAATAGCGCCGACGAAGAAAACGAACGCGATAACCTTAACTGGGCGCGGCGGTTTTACGATCGCAAGTGGTTTGATGAGGGCGGGTCATGAGAGAGCTTGGATTTGACGTCGCCTTCCGGCCCGCGCCAACTGAGCATTTCCACATCGTCATTTACGTGGGCGAAGGATTTACGTCACGCGAGCTCATTGAGGACGGCATTTTCGGGGACAGCATCGGAAATTTCGTAAACGCAATTGCTGCGGCAAAGGGGATGCAAAGCAGGTTTCAGATGGTGGCTGCCACGCCTCGTGAAGTCCACATCAATGCCGCCCGCGCCGTGCTGGACCAGCCATGGCAGATTGCCTCCATCCTCAAC
Source organism: Pseudomonadota bacterium (assembly GCA_039815595.1). GTDB lineage: Bacteria > Pseudomonadota > Alphaproteobacteria > Rhizobiales > Rhizobiaceae > Pseudahrensia. Next base: position 5,890 of record JBCBYZ010000150.1, read on the forward strand.
ATGATCGATGGCGCGACCTTTCTGGGGCAGGACGACGACGAACCCTTTATCGATCGCGTCGAAGTGGCCGAGCCGCAGACGCTGGAAGGGATTTATCAAAATCTCGCTGGATACATGGAAAGCTGTCGCGTCGCGGTTCAGGAATGGTTGCCGGAAGACGCCGAGGTAATTGATGGATCAGACGACCGACGCTGGCCTGCACCTGCGGTTGACTACATGTATAATGTAGCGCTGATGCTTTCAGATCCGCTGTCGGGCGAGGCCCAGGCCCAGATCACGGAGCTACTGGAACAGCTTGACCAAGTCATGGCTGAAAGCGCATTCGAGCCTGAAACGGGGCCAGACGAGTGGTTCGACGATGGCATCGTGCCCTACCCGGTCGAGTTCGATATCAAGCCGCAAGAAATCTTGTATACCGTGGAAATGCCGCCCACTGACATTGCGCCGATCCTGCTGATGTTGATGGCAGTATTGCAAAGACGCTACAATGTCCGCGTAACGCGCTTTGACGCCAATATCAGGGAAGGGTGGTAGGCTATGCCAATGCCGATTTCGCTTGTGGGCCATATGCATGTTTGCCCCAAGGTTGATCCGGGGCCCAAACCGCATATCGGTGGTCCAGTGATCAACGCCGGTCAAACCCTTGTAAAATATGCTGGTATCCCGGTCGCCGTCGAAGGAGGGCAATGCTTTTGCTCTGGCATGCCTGGCCCGGACAAGATGACCAAGGGGTCTAGCCTCGTGAAAATCCAAGGCAAAGGCGTAATGCGCCTTGGCGATGCCACAGCACATGGTGGAAAGTTGGTGATGGGCGTGCCAGTGTTTCGCGCTGATTGACTGCGCAGCACCAACCGGCGAAAGAACCATTGCGGCCAGCAAGCATCCCGTTTTCATTGACGACTTTGCGCGTGCCAACGCCCGTGGATACACGGGCAGCACGCGTCCGTTCCTCGCCCCAATCTGCAAAGTTATTCGCTTCGAAACCACGCGAAAGGCGCAGCGAGCCAAGCGTGACGATGGGGCCTTTCTCCTCGGCTAACCAAACAAGACAGAGCCATGTGCGCGGCTGCGTCCGCTTTCAGCACCACCCCTGGCAAATTGCGTTGCATCCAACTTCACCGCGCTCACTAAGTGGCATATTTTCCCGAGCAGGCAGCGTGGGCGTCTGACCTACTCACCTGCCCCGATTTTCCTCAAAGGGAGCGCGAGCCGCCGAAAAGAC